>JANLUN010000832.1:0-1596 GCA_031363505.1 Planctomycetota bacterium
CCCGCAACAGCCGCTCGACAAGGCGCTCGTCCTGCTCTACCTCGACGGAAACGACCACACATCGATCGCCGAGGTGCTCGGCATTTCCGTGTCCAACGTGGGCACGAAGCTACTCCGCATCAAAGACAAGCTGCGCGTCGCGTTCGAGGAACGTGCGCGCGGTCACGAAGGAGGACGTCATGCAACTCGATGAGCTGAGGGAAGCGTGGGCCGCGCACGGAGCGTTGCTCGAACGGAGTCTTGCGATTGACGAGCGGCTGTTGCGGGAGATCCAAATGCGAAAGGTGCGATTCGCGCTCTGGCCGTTTGCCGTGTGGCGTGCGCTGGAGGTCGCGATCGGTGTGGCCGCGATGCTGGTCGTGTTGCCCGTCCTCGTCGCGCACATCTCCGAGCCGCGTTACCTCGTCGCGGGTGGAGCGCTCGCCGTCTACGCCGGCTGGATCACCGCGCTTTGCGCGTACCTCTTTGTCCGCGCGCTCCAGCTCGACTACGACGGACCAGTGGTCGCGATCCAGCGCGATGTCGAGCGCGTCAAGCTCGTCGAGTATCGCGCGTTCAAGTGGGCGCTGCTCGGTGGGGTGGTGGTCTGGTTGCCGGCGCTGCTCGTGCTCTTCGAGGCTGTGACCGGTGTCGACGCGCTGGCGCGCGTGGATCTGGCCTACCTCGCGGGGAATCTCGTCTTTGGTCTCGTCACGCTGGCGGCCGCCCAGTGGTGGTCGAAGCGCTATGTCGAGCGGACCGATCTCTCGCCGTGGGGGAGGCGCGTGGTCGATGCGCTGTCGGGGAAGCAGCTGCAGGCGGCGACGGAGCATCTCGCGGAGCTGGCGCGGTTTACTCGGGAGGACCCGCGCGGAGCCGGGAGATGAGCAGCGGCGGGAAGCTGCGCGGGCACGGCAGCTGATTTCGCGGCGAGGACGCCGCGAGCGTCAGAACAGCGAAGGCCCGCGGACGGGCCTTCGCTGTTCTGACGTTTGCATCGGAAGCCGAGCCCGGCTTGGGCCCGTTGCTCCGCTTCTGCTGCGGCTACCGGATCTCGAGCTTCTTCAGCTCGTCGCGCACGTCCGTGATGCGGGCGCGGATCAGGATCATCAGGCCCTTGTTCTCGTCGTTGTAGCCCTCTTGCTTGAAGAGGAAGCCCACGATCGGGATGCGTCCGAGCCACGGCACTTCGGCGCGCCGTTCGATGTTCCGCACGCGCGACAACCCGCCGAGCATGATGGAGCCACCGTCCGGGATGATCGCCGTCGTGAACACGCTGGCGACCTCGAGCTCGGGGAGCTGGAACTCCACCGGCGACGTGTTGCCGCCGAGCGTGGAGGAGAAGTCCCGCAGCGCGACGACCTTCGCCACGGTGGGCTGGATCTCGAGCGTCAGGTACTTCCGGTCGTGGTGGATCGTCGGGCGCACGTCGAGCACGACGCCTTCGTTGAGCACGTTGATCTGCGGATCGGCGACCGCTTGGAACTGGGCAACTTCGACGTCGAAGTCTTGGATGTACGCGCGTTGGTTGATCACCGCGACGTACGCGCGCTGGGTGTTGTGCACCGAGAGCACTTGGTCGTTGATCAGCTCGAAGTTTGCGCTCTTCTCGACCGC
>JANLUN010000863.1:0-1092 GCA_031363505.1 Planctomycetota bacterium
CGCACGAGATCAAGAACCCGATCACCGCGGTGAACGTCGCGCTGCGCGCCGTGGCTGACCAGCTCGGCGAGGACCACCGCGCGATCCTCGAGGATCTCGTCGTGCGCATGCAGCGCGTTCAAGCGATCATGCAACGCACGCTGTCTTTCGCCAAACCGATCGAGCTGCGATCGTCGGTCTCTGACTGCCGGCGCCTCGTCGAGGAAACGATCAACCATATCGGCACGCAGATCGCGCAGGCCGAAGCGACCATCGAGGTCGACGTCGAAGCCGATCTCCGGATGTACTGCGATGTGGGCTTGATCGAGGAGGTGCTGTCGAACGTGATCGTCAACGCGATCGAGGCCAAGGGCTCCGGCGCGACCGTGCGCGTCCGCGCTGCGTCGCTCCCGCCGTCGTCGGTGGAGATCGCGATCGACGACGACGGGCCGGGTGTGAGCGAGCAACTGCGCGCATCGCTCTTCAAGCCGTTCATGTCGACCAAACGCAAAGGCACTGGACTCGGTCTCGCCATCTGCAAGAAAATCGTCGAAGAGCACGGCGGCGCGATTCGCGTCGAGGAGAGCCCGCTCGGTGGCGCGCGCTTCGTGATTCGTCTACCCCGCATTCCCACCAAACCGCGTCAATGAACATGGACACACGATCCGCCATCCGCGTGTACCTCGTCGACGACCAGACCATGATCCGCGCCGGGTTCCGCAGCATCCTCGGCCGTGACGAACGCTTCTCGGTCGTCGGCGACTCCGGGGATCCACGGAAGGGCATCGACGCGATTGGACAGCTCCGGCCGGACGTGGTGGTCCTCGACATCACGATGCCCGGACTCTCGGGGATCGACGCGATCCCGCTGATGCGGAAGGTCCACCCCAACGTGAAGATCGTGATGCTCACCCATCACGAGGGCGAGTCGTTCGTGGAGCAAGCGCTGCGCGCGGGCGCGGACGGATACCTCTCCAAGGACTCGGAGCCGTCCGAGCTCATGCTCGCTCTCGAGTCGGTGCATGCGGGGAACATGTACCTTTCGCCGCGGGTCGCCGGCGTGCTCGTGCACCGAACCCGTCAATCCGCGGCGCCTAGTGAAGGGCCGCGCAG
>JANLUN010000081.1:0-10243 GCA_031363505.1 Planctomycetota bacterium
TTCGTAGATCTGGAGGATCTTGGCGTCCCTGAAGAACTTCGCGATGGGATAGTCCTCCATGAACCCGTAGCCGCCGAAGACCTGCACGGCGTCGGTCGCCACCTCCATCGCGGCATCCGTGGCAAAGCATTTCGCCATCGCGGCCAGCTTGCTGCTGGCGGGGTGGCCGCCGTCGACCGCTGCCGCGGCCGCATAGACCAGCCAGCGAGCGGCCTCGGTCTTCATCGCCATGTCGGCGAGCATCTTCTGCACCATCTGATGGTTGCTGATCGGAACGCCGAACTGCTGCCGGCGGTTCGAGTAGACGACCGCGAGGTCGAGCGCGCCCTGCGCCGCACCGACCGCCTGCGCGGCGACCCCGGGCCGAGCGTTGTCGAGCGTCATCATGGCGTGCTTGAAGCCTTGACCGGGGCGCTCGCCGATCAGATTCGACTTGGGCACACGCACGTGGTCGAAGTGCGTCTCCACAACAGGAACGCAGCGAATCCCCATCTTGTTCTCGACCTTGCGGATCGTGAACCCGGGCGTGCCCTTCTCGACGATGATCGCGCTGATCCGGCGCGACTTGGAGGTCGGGTCGGTGACGCAGAACACCGAGTAGATATCCGCGACGCCGCCGTTCGTCGTCCACTTCTTCTCGCCGCAGATCACCCAGTGATCCCCGTCGTCGAACGCACGCACGGAGAGCCCGCCGGCATCCGAGCCGGCGAACTTCTCGGAGAGACAGAACGCAACCATCCGCTCGCCGGCCGCGATCGAGGGCAGCCACTTCTTCTTCTGCTCCTCGGTGCCGCCGAGGATGAGTGGAAAGGATCCGAGCGCGTTGACGGCGAACGCGACGCCGAAACCAGAATCGGCGCGCGCGAGTTCTTCGGTGACGCGCGCGAGCGCGACCAGCCCTGCTCCGTGACCGCCGTACTCCTTCGGAACGAACGTCCGGAACAGTCCCGCCGCCGCAACGGCGCGTGCCGCGTCCCAGTTGTACTCTTGCTCGCGGTCGTAGTGCGCGGCCGACGGCCGCACGTGCTTGTCCGCGATCTCGCGCGCTTTCGACGCGAGTTCCTCGCAGAGCGGGCTGAATTGGATGTTGTTGAGCATGGGAAGGGGGGCGTTCTGGGTTCCGGCAACGCGGCGGAGGATCGCGCGATTATAGCGACCCACGCGGCATCGCCCCAGAGCGCGACCCATCGCTAGCCCGATCAGCGCGCGGTCACGCGCTTGTGCGCGTGCACGATCAATCGTGGTGACTCCGCGTTCCAAGCACGCCCGTCGAAATCACCGTCGATGCGGAGGAGCGGCAGCCCGGCTTCTGCGAGCAATGCCTCGATCTCGCGCGGCGAGTAAAGACGCACGTCCTCGCGCCACGTGCGGACGGTGCCGTCGCCGCGCGTCAGCTTCACGTCCTTGACGACGTGGCGACCGCCCGCGACCAAGCGGCGCTGCTCCTCGATGCTCCATCCCGCGCGCTCCGCACGCGAATGCGGCACGAGCGTCGCTTGGACGCGCTCGGCGTTCATCAGATCGAGGACGACGCGGCCGCCGGCGCGCAGCACACGCTCCACCTCGCGCAGCACACGCTGATCACCGTCGTCGCCGAAGTAACCGAACGACGAGAACAAGACGACGACGGCCCCGCAGCTCGCGTCGTCGAGCGGCAGATCGCGCGCGTCGCCGCGTGCGAGTCGACCGACGAGCTCCTGCGCGTTCGGAAGACTGTGTGCGTGACGCAACAGCTCCGCGGAGAGATCGATGCCGAACGCATCCACGCCGAGCTGTCGCATCGCGAGCGTGTGGCGACCGAAACCGCAGCACAAGTCGAGCACCGGCGACTCGAGCGACTGCGCGCGCAGATACTCAGCCTCGCGCCGCGACGCGGAGAGATCGCGATGCGCGTAGACGTCGACGTACTCCGAGCGAAACGCCTCGACGAACCAGGGTTCGCCCGACGTCATGAGTCCTTCGGCGACCCAGCGACCGGCGGCGAGGCGGGAGCCTTCCGACGGGAGTCGGCGCCGGAGGACACCGCGATGGAGAGCTCACCGTCGCCCGGCCGCGCGCGCACCGACGCGCGCACGACACCCTCGTCCGTGTCCAAGACTCCGTCGGGATCGAAGCGCGCTTCCACTTCCATCTCCTCGAGCATCGGAGCGCCTGCGCCGATCATGCAGTCGCGCTCGTCCAGCGCGAAACGCAGTTGACGCCCGTTGCCATCGATCGAGAACGCCGGGTCTCCGATCTCGTACTTCCGCGCCAGCGTCGGGGATCGCGATCCCGGAGGCGATACGAACAAGAACAGCGATCCGCTTTCGACCTCGGCCAAGGCCCCCTGCAAATGGACGCTGCCCGCGAAGCGCACGGGAAGGGCCGCCGTCCGCGGGTCGACGGCGACGCGCTCTGCCGTATCGCCGCACGCGACGCACATGCCGGCACCGAAGAACGCCCAGCGCACCGAGCTGCCGGCTCGCGGGAGGAACAAGACGGCAGTTCTTGCGAGTCGGAGCATGAAGGTCGATCGGATGGCGCGGGATCGTTCTCGAACGTCTCTTTGCGGCGGAGCATTGTATAGGCGACTTTGCGGCCACCGTCTTGTGTCGGCCGCGATCGTCATTCCATGCGAGACCATCCCATCGAGAGCACGCTGTACGACCGGCAGGCCAAGGAGGCGCGTGAAGCACGCGACTTGGCGCCCTACGCGATGCAGAGCGCGCGCTCGCTCGGAAGAGCTCACGCCGAACCCGAGGACGAGCTGCGGACCTGTTGGGAGCGCGACCGCGACCGCGTCGTCCACTGCACCGCGTTCCGCCGGCTCATGTACAAGACGCAGGTCTTCGTGAACCGCGAGGGCGACCAGTACCGGACGCGGCTCTCGCACAGCCTCGAGGTGTGCCAGGTCGCGCGCAGCGTGGGCAGCGCGCTCGCTCTGAACGAGCCGCTCTGCGAGTGCATCGCTCTCGCGCACGACATCGGCCATCCGCCGTTCGGGCATCGCGGAGAGGTAGCGCTCGACGAGCTGATGGCCGCGCACGGAGGCTTCCGTCACAACGGTCAAGTGCTGCGCGTCGTCGACGTGCTCGAGCGGCGCAGCCCCGACTACCCCGGTCTCAATTTGACGCGCGAGGTGCGCGAATCGCTCTTGAAGCACGAGACGAGCGAGCACTGGCCGGACGAGTTCGGCCTGCGGCCGCGTCACCCGTGCCTGGAGGCGCAGGTCGTCGACTTGGCGGATTCGACCGCCTACGACATGCACGACATCGAAGACGGGCTGCTCGCGCACATGTTCCGAGAGCAAGATCTCGCCGAACACGCCGAGCTCTGGCGCCGGTCGGCCCACGCGGTCGATGCGCGCCATCCTGGCTTCCTGGCGACGAGCGACGACACGAAATTGCGCGTCAAGCGCGTCGCCAACGAGCTGATCAAGACGTGCATCAACGATCTGATCCAATCCTCGCTCGAGCGGATCCGCGCGGCCCACATCGATTCGCCCGCCGCCGTGCGTTCGCACCCGCGGATGTTGATCGGACACAGCCGCGAGCTGCAGCCGCAAGTGCAAGAGCTGCAAGCGTTCCTGCACGAGCACTTCTACCGCCACCCGCATCTCCTCGAGCTTTCCGAACACGCGCGGCGCGTGCTCGCGGCGCTCTTCCGCGTGTACATGGAACGACCGGCCGAGATGTCGCCTTGGTACGCGGCGTGGGCAGACGACATCGGCACGCCGACGGCCGTGTGCGACTACTTGGCCGGGATGACGGATCGTTTCGCGGAGCAGGAATTCGCGCGGCTGGTCCGAGCCTGAGAGCGCTTCGACGCACGAAATCTATCGGGCTCTCTCGCGCACCGATCGCGTCAAAACGCCTGCTTCCAGACGAGCAGCGTCAGCGCGACCGCCCCGATCACCACCCACGCGAGCTTCCAACGCAACGATCCCGACCGCTTCGTCTTCTCCGCTCCAAGCGCGGCAAACAGAGGTTCGACGTGTTCGCTCGCTTGCCGCTCGTTGCTTTTCATCACGTCCCCACCTCGAAGCGTCGTCTCCAGCCCGCGACCGCGATTACGATCGTTACGGCTCCGATCCCCATCAGCACGACAACCGGAATCCAGATTCCCGCTACGCCCTTACCGTACCAAAGGATCGCTTGGTATCCGTCCATCGCCCATGCGTTCAGCGTGAAGTGACCGAGCTTCTGGAACCAATCCGGCGTCGCGATGAGCGGGAACCAACTGCCACCGAGCGCGCTCATCACGAGGATGACGAGTGTCGAAAGCCCCTCGAGTTGCTTCCGCGTCCGGCACACGATCGCGAGCAGGAGCCCGAGTCCCGTCGCCGCGCACACGACCGCGAGCGAGTGGACCGCGAGCGCGATCGGATCGCGCAGCACGGGGATGTCGAACACGAGCGCGCCGTACGAGAACAGCACGACGAGCTGCATGATTCCGGCGATTCCGGTGTAGATCATCTTGCCCAGCAGGATCGAAACACCCGACGCGGGCGAGAGCTGCAATCGTTGCAACGTGCCGTCATCGCGCTCTTGAAGCAGCGTCGCGCCGCACGCTGCGAGCCCGAAGAGCAGCATCATCACCGCGGTGCCGGACACGGCGTGCGACTGCATCGCGCTGCGGTGCGCGGCCTTTCCACTTCCGATCACGTCCTCGGACTCGAGCCCGAAGAACGCGGGGACGGCTTTCGAGAAGTCGAATCGAGCAGAGCTCGCGCCGTCGCCCGCCGTCGAGTGCTCCGCCGCAAGCGTTCGAATCGACGCCCACGCATCCTCCAGGACTCGTTCCGCCTGCGGACGGCCGCGCACGGGAAAGTCGAAAGCCGCAAGACCGCGGCGCACGAGCTCGCGCGACATGCTCGCGCCGAACGCTCGCGCCAGCGCCGGCACGAGACTCCCCATCACGACTTGCTGCTCGACGATCTGGCCCGGATCGCGGTAGAGCTTCAGCGACACGGCGTGATCGGTTCCGAAGTCCGCCGCGAAGCCGTGCGGAATCAAGAGCGCCGACGCGGCGTCGCCGTCCGCGACCTTGCGGCGTGAATCCTGCACACGCTCGACGCGCAAACTCGTGCTCGCTTCGAGCTCGGCGACGAGCGCCGCAGAGACATCGCTCTGGTCGAGATCCTCGACGAGGAACTTCACGCGACGTTGGCTCGAATCGCCCATCCCCGCCATCGCGAACCCGAAGATCGTCGCGAGGAAGATCGGGAGCGCGAGGCTCAAAAGCAGTCCCGTCCGATCGCGGAGGAATAGCGCGAGGTCTTTGCGAGCCAGGATCCAAGCGTCGCGCATGGGTCAGCCTTCGTCGCGCAGCGCGCGTCCCGTCAGCGTCAGGAAGATGTCCTCGAGGCTCGGCGCGGCGTCCTCCATGACGAATGGAACGCCGCGCGCGCGGAGGAGCAGGGCGGCCTCGTCGATGCGCGAGCTCGCCTCGACGCGCAGCGATCGCACGCCAACACGCGCGGCGCCGCGTGCCAGCTCCGCCAACGTTCCCTGCGCGAGCATCCGACCGTGGTCGAGGATCACGATGCGTTGGCAGAGCCGCTCCACCTCGCCGAGTTGATGCGTCGTGTAGAGGAGCGTCGTCCCGCTCGCGATCAGGCGTTCGACGAGCTCGAACACGTGATTGCGGGACTGGGGATCGAGGCCGACCGTGGGCTCGTCGAGGAACAAGAGTCGCGGCGCGTGCATCAGCGCCGCGACGATGTTCAATCGGCGCTTCATGCCGCCCGAGTACGTGCTGACGCGCGCATCGGCGCGGTCTTGCAGGCTCGATTGCTCGAGCGCGCGGTCGATGCGCGCGCGCAGCTCTCCGCCGCGGATGCCGTAGAGACGGCCGAAGAAGGCCAGGTTCTCGCGCGCGGTCAGCGCGTCGTACAGGGCGACTTCCTGCGGCACGACGCCGATGCGCGCACGGATCGCTCGCGCGTCGCGAACCGGATCCATGCCGAACACGCGGACGAGCCCCGATGTGGGCGCGCACACCGTGCTCAGAACACGGAGGGTCGTCGTCTTGCCGGCGCCGTTGGGGCCGAGCAGACCGACGGACTCGCCTTCGCGCACCTCGAGCGACAGGCCGTCGACCGCGCGATGCTCGCCGAACGATCGGACGAGATCGCGGATCTCGACGACCGGCGTGGAGCGCCCGGAGTCGGGCGGCGGCGAGCTCGGGACTGAGGACATGTCGGCCATGCGTGCGGCCTATACTGTGCAGCTTCGCGCGGCAATCCTTCGCTTGATCCCCGAACCATGATTCGCGTTCCGTACGAGTTCCACGACCAGAGCCTCTTCGAACTGGCCCTGACCCATGCCTCGGTCGGGGCGGAGCGCGACAACGAGCGCCTCGAGTTCCTCGGCGACGCCGCGCTCGACCTGATCGTCGCCGAAGAGCTCTACCGCCATCACGGGGAGCTTCCCGAGGGCGATCTGACCGAGCTCAAGGCCTGGGTCGTTTCGCGTCGCACGCTGGCGGAGGCCGCGCGGCGCATGAAGCTCGGCGACGAGGCGCGTGTCGGCCAGAGTCTGCGTCAGCAATCCCTCCCGCGCTCCGTGCTCTCCAATCTATATGAGGCGGTGCTGGGCGCGGTGTACCTCGACGGCGGTCTCGAATCGGCGCGCGCGTTCGCCCATGCGACGCTGCTCGCGCCGCTCGACGAAGTGCGCCAGCGCACGCACGGTGCAAATCCCAAACAGCGCATGCAGCATCTGTGTCAGAAGCGCTGGGGCAATCCGCCGGACTACCTCGTGCTCGAGACGCGCGGCGAAGCTCATGCGCGCGCGTTCCTGATCGCGGCCGAAATCGGCGGCGAGCAATTCCCGAGCGCCTGGGGTCGCACGCGCAAGGAGGCGGAAGGTTGGGCCGCGCACGAAGCGCTACTCGTGCTGGACGCACGGATCAGCGCATGAGCCCGGCGCCCGCGGCCATCTCCGAATCGCGTCCGACGCTCCTCGACCTCGCGCGCGTCGCGAAGCTCGAGTCGTTCGATCGCATCGTCGACGCGCTCGGCACGTCGCGGCGCGTGACCGTCGGAGGACTGTGGGGCTCCAGCCAGGCCCTCACGCTGGCGACGCTGACGCAACGCCTCCCTGGCCCATGGCTCGCCATCGCTTCGTCGGACAGCGAGGCGCAGCTCTTCGCGGACGACCTCTCCACGTTCGGCGTGAGCAGCACGTGGCTGCCCTCGCGCGGTGAAGAGCGCGACGCAGGCGCCGACCTCGATCTCGTGCGCGTGCGGTTGCAGGTCGCACAGCAACTCGCGGGTCCGCCCGAGCGCAGACCGCGGATGCTCGTCGCGTCGCTCCTCGCGCTGCTCCAACCGTTGCCGGCGCGCACGGAGCTCGAACGCGACTTCTTGTCGCTCGCGCGCAATCAGAAGCTCGACGCCGACGACTTGCTCGAGAGGCTCGTGCACTCCGGCTACACGCGACAACCCTTGGCCGAGAAGCCGGGCGAGGTCAGCCTGCGCGGCGAGATCCTCGACATCTACCCGTTCGCCTCCGAGCTGCCACTGCGCATCGAGGTGTTCGACGACCTGATCGAATCGCTGCGTACGTTCGATCCGCTCGATCAGCGCAGCGTCGAGTCGCTAAACACGATCCAAGTGTGCATCGCGTCCGACGCCGGCGGGATCGAGGACGGCGAAGGCGTGCTGGCGACGTCGTTCCTCGCACCGACCGCCGTCGTCGTGGCCGTCGAGCCGCTGCGTATCGACGACCGCGCCGAGGGACTGCGCATCCGGTCGCCGTCCCACCAGCGCGCGCTCATGCAGCTCGGAAGCGCGACGGGTGAGCGGCGACGACTCGAGCTCCAGAGCCTGCCGTCGGGGAAGCTCGACATCGACACGCGCTCGGTGCAAGCGCTCTCGGTCGGCATCAAGGATTCGCCGTCGGCGCTGCGCGACGTGACCGTCGACGGGACGCGCGCGGTCGTGCTGTGCCACAACGCAGCGGAGGCGCACCGATTCAACGAGGTCCTCGGCGGAGTCGGCGGCATCGAGCGTGTCGAAACCCAAGTCGGTTCGCTGACGAAGGGCTTCCGGTTCCCCGCGCAGCAACTGATCTTCGTCAACCACCGCGAGCTGGCCGGGACGCTGGGCCGGCGTGCGCTCGCCAGGACGCAGCCCGCGCACCGCGTGCGCGCGATTCAGTCGTTCTTCGAGCTCAAGCCCGGCGACCTCGTGGTCCACGCCGTGCACGGACTCGCGCGCTTCACGGGCTTGAAGCGGATGGAGCGCAGCGGCGGCGAGGAGGAACACCTCCATCTGATGTTCGCGGACGAAGTCAGCTTGTTCGTCCCCGGCTCGCGCATCGATCACGTGCAGCGCTACGTCGGCACGGGCACGGCCGCGCCCGCGCTCGACAAGATCGGCAGTCAGTCGTTCCGCAAACGGAAGGAGAAGGTCGAGCGCGCGCTGATGGACCTCGCGGCCGAGCTGCTCGAGGTCCAGGCGCGGCGCAGCTTGAAGTCGCGCGCGCCGTGGGCTCCCGATCCCGCGATGCTCGCGGACATGATCGGCTCGTTCATGCACACGGACACGAGCGACCAGGTCGTCGTAGACCGCGAGATCGCGACCGACCTCGGCAGCGGGCGGCCCATGGACCGCTTGCTCTGCGGCGACGTCGGCTTCGGCAAGACCGAGCTCGCGGTGCGCGCCGCGTTCCGCGTCGTGAGCGGCGGAGGTCAGGTCGCCGTGCTCGTGCCGACGACCGTGCTCGCGCAGCAGCACTACGAGACGTTTCGCGATCGCCTGGCGGACTTCCCCGTCGAGATCGCGATGCTCTCGCGGTACGTGACGGGAGCGCAAGCACAGGACGCACTCGCGCGCGTCGCGGACGGACAGGTCGACATCCTGATCGGCACGCACCGCGTGCTCTCGAGCGACGTGCGGTTCAAGAAACTCGGCCTCACCATCGTCGACGAAGAGCAGCGCTTCGGCGTGACGCACAAGGAGCACTTCAAGAAGATGCGCGCGAACGTCGACGTGCTGACGCTCACCGCGACGCCGATCCCGCGCACGCTGCACATGTCGCTTTCCGGAGTGCGCGACATCTCCGCGCTCAGTGTGCCGCCCGTCGGTCGGCAGGAGATCGACACGAAGCTCGCCTACTGCGAGGACGACGATCTGATCCGCGAAGCGCTGCGCCGCGAGAAGAACCGGAACGGTCAGGTGTTCTTCCTCCACAACCGCGTCGACTCGATCATGGCGTGCGCGCGACGTCTGCAAGAGCTCGTGCCCGAGTGCTCGTACGCGATCGGGCACGGCCAGATGAACGCTCGCGAGCTGCGCAGCGTGATGGAGAGCGTGACCCGCGGTGACATCGATGTACTGGTAGCGACGACGATCATCGAGAGCGGGATCGACATCCCCGCAGCAGGGACGATCGTGATCGACCGAGCGGATCACTTCGGACTGAGCGAGCTGCACCAACTACGCGGACGCGTCGGTCGCGGGCCGAACAAGGCGCACTGCTACCTGCTCGTCGAGCGCGGCAAGCCGCTCCGACAGGACGCGCGCGAGCGCCTGAAGGCTCTGGAGGAGATGACGCAGCTCGGTTCGGGGTTCGCGATCAGCATGAAGGACCTCGAGATCCGCGGCGCGGGCAACATCCTCGGCCCGGAGCAATCGGGTCACATCGGGGCGGTCGGCTACGACATGTACTGCCGCTTGCTCAAGCAGACGATCGATCGCATGCAGGCGCACGGCGCCGGCGAACCCGCGGGCGAGCGCGAAGCACTCGAGGAAGGCGGCGTCGACATCGAGCTCGGCCTCCGCGCGTTCCTGCCCGAGGATTGGATCCCCGAGGCCAAGACGCGCCTCGAGCTCCTGCGCACGCTTTCGGCGATCCAGAGCAATGCCGACGCCGATCGGATCCTGGCGACGATGCGCGATCGCTTCGGCCGCGTGCCGCCGGAAGCTCACAGCTTGATTCGATCGTTCCGCCTAAAGATCGCGCTGGAGCGCATGCGCGTCACTCGCTTGTCGTGGCGGGCCGGCTTCTACTTGATCGAGTTCGACGATCGCGTCGCGCTCGAGAGCGGACTCGATCTGCGCAAAGCGGACGTGCGGCTCCTGCGCACCGGCGTCGCGCATCTCGCGATCCCGCCGCGAAGCGCGCGGCCGGACCAAGCGCTCGACTGGTTCGAATCGCTCTTGAAGCACACGGAGGAGCGCTCGACAATCGCCGCCGAGGAATCTCGATGATGTTCACCCTTCCGATGATCGCGCTGCTCGCGCTGCCGTTCGCCC
>JANLUN010000120.1:0-3737 GCA_031363505.1 Planctomycetota bacterium
CTGCGCGCGCCGCCACCTTGCGGGCGTTCTTGAGCTTCGTTCACGCGCAGCGTCCGACCGTCGAGATCGGTTCCATCGAGCGCGGTGATCGCTGCCGCCGCGTCCTCGTTGGTTCCCATTTGCACGAATGCAAAACCGCGCGGTTGGCCGGTCATGCGATCCGTGACGATGGCAACTTCCTTGACCTGGCGTCCGTCCGATGAGAACGCAGCGCGCAGATCAGCCTCGGTGGTCGAGTAGGACAGATTGCCGACATAGAGCTTGCTACCCATTGAATTATCGAGAGACCTTTCTGAATGCCTGCCTCGACTTGCGAGCGCAAGGTCGAGCGGCTCTGAGTGAAGAAAAAAGAAGAGGGGGGATAGGCGAAGCCCTGCCCCCCCGAGTCGCCAAGGAGAACCGATGGGTGGCTCCAGCGTCAAGTCCGAGGGCCCGAGCGCGCGCTGAGCGTCCCCCGAGCGTACTTGGGCGGCCCGCGCCGGCCGATCGATGCCGCCGATCGATGCCCGATGGGCGCCTGGCTAGACTCGCCGCCCATGCTGAACTTCGCAGTGCGCGAGCCGCTCTTGATCGGCGTGGTGCACTTGTCACCGACGCCCGGTTCGCCGCGTTACGGCGGTTCGTTCGAGCGCGTCGTCGAACGCGCGTGCGCGGACGCGCGCGCTCTCGCCGACCAGGGCTGCGACGCGCTGATCGTCGAGAACTTCGGGGATGCGCCGTTCCATCCCGCCACGGTTCCTCCGGAAACCGTGGCGAGTCTGGCGCTGTGCGTCGAGCGCGTTGCAGAGGTCGCGCGATCCCTCCCGATCGGCGTCAACGTATTGCGCAACGACGCGCGCGCGGCGCTGGCGATCTGCGCGACGACGGCGGCGTGCTTCGTGCGCATCAACGTGCACTGCGGCGCGGCGGTCACCGATCAGGGCATCGTGGAGGGACGTGCGCACGAGACTCTGCGCGAGCGCGCGCGCCTCGCGAAGCCCGTGTCGATCCTGGCCGATGCGCACGTGAAGCACGCGACGCCGATGTCGCGCGAGAGCCTTGGCGAAGCCGTGTCGGATCTCGTCGCCCGCGGTTTGGCCGACGCGGTGATCGTGTCGGGGCGCGCGACCGGCCGAGCGCCGTCGCCGGAAGAGGTCCGCGAAGCACAGCGCGCGTCCGGCGGAAAACCCGTGCTCGTCGGATCGGGGATCACAGCGGAAAACGCTGCCGAACTCATGCAGCACGCCGCGGGCGCGATCGTCGGCACGTGGCTGAAGCGCGACGGCCGCGTCGAGCTCGAAGTCGATCCGGCGCGCGTCGCGCGACTGCGCGCGGCGTTCGACGCGCTCGTCCGCCGCGCGTGATCCGTTAGACTCCGCTTATGGGACTGGCAGAGCACCGGCACGAATCGCCGCACGTCGTGCGCTTCGCCGTGCTCACGATCAGCGATACGCGCGATCTCGCGAGCGATCGCGGCGGCGCGTACTTGGTCCAGGCGCTCGAAGAGGGCGGACACCGCGTCGTGAGTCGCACGATCTGTCGCGACGACGCGCGTGAGATCGAGGATGCCGTGCGCCGAGCGGTCGCGATCACCGACGTTGACCTCGTCCTGACGACCGGCGGAACGGGCATCGCGCCGCGCGACGTGACGTACCCGACGCTCGAAGCCATGTTCGACAGCGCGATCCCGGGCTTCGGCGAGCTCTTTCGAGCGCTCTCCTTCCGCGAGATCGGAAGCGCCGCGATTCTGAGCCGTGCCACCGCGGGTCTCGTCGGTGGAAAGGTGGTCATCGCGTTGCCGGGCTCACCGAACGCGCTGCGCCTCGCCGTCACCGAGATCCTGCTGAAGGAAGCGGGCCATCTCGTTTCGCAAACGCGTCGCAGCGTCTGACCGCAAATTCGCCGCGAGCTCGAGAATCGCGCACGGATCCGGAATCGAATTCCGTCTGTGCGAAAGGAATTCGCGCGCGCGGATCAGTTCGCGCACGCCTGCTCGTCCGAGTCGTGTGACTTCGCCCGTTCGCTCGCGGGGCGTGTTGTAGAGTTCTCGCGACCTTCTACCGCAACCTGAGAATCAACATGAGAACAAGAACCGCCCTCCGTCTTCTCCCCACACTCGCGTGTGGAACGGCTCTGAGCGTCTCCGTGCTCGCCCAGACGACCGTGTACACGCTCAACCCCGACAAATCCGCCGACAAGTTCGGTTGGTCGGCGCGCAGCGCCGGCGACGTGAACGACGACGGCCGACCCGATTTCGTCGTCGGCGCGACCGAGAACAATCTCTTCACCGGTGGTGAGGGCTACGCGCGCGTCTTCTCCGGCGCGACGGGCCTGCCGCTCTACACGTTCAACGGCGTGACCGTCGACGACGGCTTCGGCACGGCCGTCGACGGCGCCGGCGACCTCAACAACGACGGTTTCGACGACGTCATCGTCGGCGCTCCGTTCGTGATCAACGCCGGCACGTTGCGCGGCTCGATCACCGTATTCTCCGGCAAGACCGGCGGGATCATCGGCCAGGCGTTCGGTCCGGTGACGAACGACCAGCTCGGTGGCGCGGTTGCGGGAGCGGGCGACATCAACCATGACGGCGTTCCGGACCTCATCGTCGGCGCACCCGACTCGGCGAACGGCGGCAGTCAGCGCGGCAAGGCGATCGTCTATTCCGGCGCGACCGGTGCGGTGCTTTACACGGTCAACGGCACGGCCAACGGCGAGCGACGCGGCGTGTCCGTGGACGGCGTCGGCGACGTCAACGGCGACTTGTTCGGCGACTTCATCGTCGGTTCGTACACGAGCGCGAAGCTCTTCTCCGGTGCGAACGGTGCAATGCTCAAGGAGTTCACCGCGGTGCTCGACGACCGCCTCGGTGTGTCGGTGTCCGCCGCGGGCGACGTGAACGCCGACGGCATTCCCGACGTCCTCGTCGGCGCCTCGCAGGACGTGAACATCTTCGTGCCCGGTCCGGGCTACGCCAAGGTGTTCAGCGGAGCCGGCTTCGGCGCGCTCCTCACGTTCGTGGGCGACACGGACGGCGATCGCTTCGGTCTGACCGTCGCGAATGCCGGTGACGTGAACGGCGACGGTCGCGCCGATGTCTTGGTCGGTGCGGACCAGGCCGCGAGCGGCGGCAATGGATACGTGCGCCTCTTCAGCGGCAACGGTGGGGGCGTGATCCACACCGCGCTGGGAGAGGCGTTCGACGATCGCTTCGGCCAAGCGCTCGACGGCCTGGGCGACGTCAACGGCGACACCAAGCGCGACTACATCGTCGGCGCGCCGGGTGCCGACTTGCCCTTCATGGGTGGCGGTGAAGCGAAGGTTCTGAGCGCCGGTCCGAACTGCCCGGCGCCGAGCAACTTCTGCCCCGCGACGCCGAACTCGACGGGCAATCCGGCGCTGATCTGGTACACCGGCTCGACGAGCATCGCGGCGAACAACTTGACGTTGACGACGTCGCAGTGCCCGCCGGGCACGTTCGGCATCTTCCTGATGGGCCACAATCAGGGCTCGATGCCGCTCGGCAACGGCACGTTCTGCATCGGTGCGCCCTTCTACCGGATCGGCTCGATCAATCAGTCGATCAGCGGTACGAGCTCCAAGCCGATCGACTTGTCGATCTTCAATCCGCCGGTGATCATCCAGCCGGGTTCGGTACTCAACTTCCAACTCTGGTTCCGCAACAACGCGGCGGGCGGCGGTCTCACGAACCTGACCAACGGGCTCAACGTGACGCTCTGCGAATAGTGCCCCTCGGC
>JANLUN010000156.1:0-7036 GCA_031363505.1 Planctomycetota bacterium
GACGCTGAGGGATGCCGAGGGACGCTGCGGAAGGCTGCGGAAGGCTGCGGTGAGGTGTGCGGGGTATCGCGCGCCGCAATGTTTGATATGCGCTCGCTGTGGGGTTGTTTTGGGGGTTGTCAGGGTTGGGGTGGTGGGTTAGAATCGAACATACGTTCGAAGGTGGTCCTTGGGGATCTCCCTCTGGGAGTTCTGATAGCGAGGGCCTGGTGATGGTTCGGCGCCGCTGATGCGGAGGGGCCGGACAAGACGATGAGAGTCGGCATGGCTGGTTCTGCTCGATGAGCAGGAAGGCCCTCGTCTCTCCCTTGGTGAAAGCGTCGGTTGTCGACGCAGCTCCTGCAGCAGCTGACCTACCCAAGGGACACCTGATGGGCCACGTTCACACCGATGGAGCCGGCGACCAACCGCCGGAGCCGGGATGGACGGTGCCTGGGCAGCGCAGCCGGAACCCGTTCCCACCTGGTACGTACGTCGTCGATGAGGCACGTTCGGCCTTCGATGAGTTCGTCGCCACCGCCTCCGACCTTGACGCGGCCGAGCAGCTGGTCGCGATGCGGCAGGTGATCGATCGGTTGGAGGGATTGTGGCTGGCTGCGGCTGCCGACTTCTCCGAGCCCTTGAACGACGATTGTGCGCGACGTCCAATCCTCCGAACCGTCGAGGTGCCGGAGCGCGGCCGCGATCCCGTGCACCACTCCCGCGCACGTCGCTTCCGCGAGGAGCCCAGGTCCGTACGGCTCAGGGCGCGTGACCGCTGCGGTGCGGTTCGCGACCCACGCCAGCTCGCGCTCTCCCGTGCCGACGTCCGGACCGCTGTGAAAGCGTCCATTCAGCGAGCGGAGGACGTCGCCCACGTACTCGTACGCGGCTTCGACGTCCATGTCGTGACGGTCGATCACGACGAGCTTGCCACCTCCGGCCGGCAATCCGGTGAGCGCGCATTTGTGCGTCATCGCGCGCGCCAGGCGCAGACAGTCGCGCAGCGCCTGATCCTCGGTCTGGTACGACCAGCGCCGAATTCCGCCGAAGGCCGGCCCCTGCGTGGAGTCGTGGATGCCGAGAAAGCCACGCAACCTCGAGCGCCGGTCGTGGAGGGCCATCACCAACTCGAAACCCTCCCTGGCCATCGCGTCGAGGACATGGATGCTCATGAGTCCGAGTGCGCTCGCCTTTCAGGCCCGTCCGCGCACGAGTAGCCTAGGCGAACGACAGTCGAGCCGCGACTCTGGGAAGAGCGCGGTCTCCTGAACGTCCAGGCCGCGTATGAGCTCACACCCGCTGACCGTCCGATGGAGCCTGTGCTGCGCACGGCTCGCGCTTCTCGCGATCACGACGGCGTGCGCGTCGACCTCGCAGAGCAACAAGACTTCCGACGGAGCGCCCGAACGACCGATCGGGCCGATCGTCGAAGCGACGAACACGCCGGATGCGATTGGAACACTGCTGACGAAGCTCGATGCATCGATCCGAGCGTGGACGACGCTGACGATGACCGCCGGGACAGCGGACGAGCGAAAGAAGGCGAGTCTTCTCGAGCAGAACCTGATGTACCTCACGCACAATCGCGTGAACGAGTTGATCGAGCAACTCGAGACCGGACCGCTTTACAATCAGATCGTGGCCGCCGCCGCGCTCGGGTTCACACGCGACCCGGAAGCGCACAGTCCGTTGATCGCGGCGCTCGAGAACACGAACTCGGACGTCGTGAGCAACGCGCTCCTCGGCATCGCGCTCCTGGGCCGGATCGACACGCCGCTCGAGCGCGTGTGCGGCCTCTTGCGCACCAGCCAAGATGCATGGGTGCGAAGCAACGCGGCACAGTGTCTTTCGAGCTTGACCCAGGCCGGTGCGAAATCGGACTGCGTCCTCGCAACGGCGCGCGCGGGCCTCGCGGACGAAGAACCAGTCGTGCGTTCGCAGTGCGCGCTGATCCTCGCGAATCAGCTCGACGTGGTATCGATCCCGGGCTTGGAGGCGCTGCTCCAAGATCGCGTCACCCTGGTGGGAGCCGCCAGCGCGAGAGCACTCGCGTACATCGGATCGCAGCTTCCGCCGTTCAAGGGCGTCGTGGCTCGCGCGCTGACGGCCGCCTATTCACAACCGTCCGAGGCGCTGCGTCCGCACCTCCACCAAGCGCTGATCGAACTGGCCGGCGTCAACTACGGTGAGGCTTCGGAAGAATGGTCGTCATGGTCGCGCGAGCTGCCCTAGCGATTGCTCTGCTGCTCGCGGGCCCGTCGTTCGGGCAGGCGTCCCAGGAGAAAGGGGCGGATTCGAGTTCGAACCGTCGCATCGTGGTTCCCCCGGCTCCGGTCGAACGCGTCGCCGGCATCAACGGATTCCATTCGCGCTCCACGGTCGTCTTCGTGTCCGCACCCGAGAGACCTCACGTGCTCGACGCGACCTATGTGTTTCCAGAACGAGTCCGATTGTGGCTCGGCATAGAAGCCGCCGCAGAGACGAGTCGCCAGCTGCAGTACCGCTTCGGCGCGAGCGCGTTCGAAGTTCCGGATCGGAGCGCTGAATCGCGCGAGCTCGAGGGAGCCGCGCGCGACAGTCTGCTGCGCTACATCGAACTGCGCCGCGCGTGGATGATGTGGCCCGACGGTTTCCAATGGACGAACGACGGACCTGAGCGGACGGCGGACTTGGGTGCGCTGGGCAAGCTGCGCGCTCGTATCGCGTCCGACGGCGGCGCGCGGCCGGCCGAGCTCGCGTCGCTCGACCCCACCGGCGTCGTGGAGCACGCGTTGAAGGAGCTCACCTGGCGTGAAGTGAACACGCGGACCTGGCCGGCCAGCGCCGACGTGTGGCATGCAGGGACGCTCGCGTGGCGCGAGAAGATCGAATCGGTAGATACGCAGGGTGTGTTCGTCGACGCGTACTTCATGCCGGCCGATCGGAGAACCAACGCGGCGCCGCCGAAACCTTCGCCCGACGCGATCCAAGTGCGCGAGCTTCCCGAGTACTGCGCCATGCGAGTCGAGTTCACAAAAGGGATCGCGTGGGACGTCGCGCGCAGCGAGGAGGCGCGCATACGTCGCGAGATCTCAGCCGAAGTGAAGTCGCGCGGCCTGGAGCTCGAGGGTCGCGTCACGATCGACGTGACGCCCGAAGGACAACCTCGAGCGTGCCTCATCCGGCTTGCGTCGATCCCGACTGACGTGCCTCCAGGATTCGCCACGACCCCAGCTCGGCAGGGGGTCGCACAACTGGTCACTTCCTTCGGCGAAGTCACCACCGAGCGACTGACGTCGATTCGGGCTGCGGCGCCGCCGGGGAAGCACGCGGACCCGGCCTACGTTCGGTTCCCCGTGGGGGACGGTCCGCCGACGCAAGTCCTGATCGTCGTGCCGCTGGCTCCCAAAAACTGACGCGCGAGTGTCTCCCGGCGAGACCACACGACACTCGCCAACCGTCCGGCGGTCTAGGAGAACGGCACAAGCGCAACGGCACCGTTCTTGCCCGGCCGCCGCGACGTCGCATTTTTGAGAGGACTCCATGAACCGGCAGAAATTCGATTCGCTCGTGATCGTGGCGGTTGTTGCTGCATTGCTCGGCTTCGATTCCGGCGCGTGGGCCCAGGGTCGCCCGTCGCAAGGAGGGGGTCGACCGAGTTCTGGGCAGGGTCGCCCCAGCTCCTCCGGTTCCGCGGGAGGAGGGTCGAGTTCCAGGCCGTCGCCGTCGCCCTCGCCCGCCCCATCGCGGCCGTCTCCTTCGCCTCGGCCGGCCGAGTCCCGCCCAGCCCCGTCGCGACCTGTTCAATCGGCGCCCCAGTCCCGACCGCAGCCTCAGTATCGCCCGACAGGACCGGCTCCCTCCGCTCCGAGCTCGCGACCCACGTATGTCCCCGATCGATCGCGCGCTGCTTCGCCTGCGGACGCAGGCGGCGGGCGGCAGCTTCGGCCCAGTCCCTCGAGAACGGCGGCGGAGCGACCGGCGGACGCGCCGCGAACACCGCCGGTTCGCTACGACGATCCGACGCGGTTCCAACCGGAATCGGGTGGTGTGGCGCGAGGCATCGATTACGAGCGCGGACCGGTCGCGCGTGATTCTGGCGACGAAGCGACGACGGCAGGCGAACGCGTTTGGCGGCCGTCCACCGTGATCGATCTCGGCAATGCGGCCCGGCGCGCTCCCGTTCCCGTGCCGCGCCTCTCGGGCTCGGTCGACCGCAATCGACTTGCGCCAGCTGCCGCGCGGACGGCTTCGATCCCCGAAGGAACGTGGCGCCGCGACGCGAGCCGACAGGTGCTCCCCGACAACGCGCGAGCGCTCGAATCCGCGCGCGCGCGGCTGCGCGAGCAACCGATCGATCGAAACTCGATCCTCGATCGGTACCGCGACTCGGGAAACCGGAGCGTGGAACGCCCGCTGCCCTCGACACGCGCGAATGGGTCACGCGAAACCGGCCTCTCCGCGCAGCGCGGAGCGATCACACCTTCGTCCGGAGGCGTTACTCGGAGTCGCGCGGGACTGCGCTCCCCCACGTTGCCCAACGGCGAGCGCCGCACGGCGAATCCCAACGACAGCAACACGCGGACGATTCGAGAGCGACAAGGCGTGAGACGCCTTCAAGATCTTCAGGCGAAGAGTCCCGACCGAGCTCGCGATCTCATTCGTCAGGGCGAGATCATCTCCGTCGCCACGCATACCGGCGTGCAGATCGGAATCGGCGCGACGCTCGCGTCGTGCGGCGTGTCCGGCGGCTGCACCTTCTCGGATCCGTGCAATGGTCCGAGCACGTGCAGCCCCTCGGCCGGTTGGTGCTCACCGTATTCGTGGTGGTGGTGGAACGGACTCTCGTACGGTTTCCCGGGCTGGGGTTTCAGCGCGTGCTACGGGGGCTTCGGTTTCTGGTGGGGCTCGTCGTACTGCAGCTACCCGTACGCGTCCTACTACTGCCCCTCGCCCGTCTACTACTCGTACTTGATCTACGACACGGTCGAGCCGCAGCCCATCTATCAGGAAGTGGCGGCCGAGGAGCCGTACGCGCCGGCCGCAGTGGGCGAAGGAATGCTCGAGACACGCACGACGCCGGTTCCGGCGCGGGCCGACTCGATGCCGACGGATGCGATCATGCGCGCTGCCGGACACTACTTGACCCTCGGCGATCGTGCATTCCGCGATGGACGCTACGGCGACGCGGTGCACTTCTACGCCAAGGCGATCGAGTACTCGCCCAATGATGGCGTGATGCACCTGATCTTGTCGGACGCGCTGTTCGCAACGGGCGACTATCACTACGCCGCGTACGCGCTGCGACGTGCACTCGAGCTCGACCCGCGGCTCGTGGAGGCCACTGCCGACAAGCACACGTTCTATTCGGATCCGACCATGTTCGACACGCAGCTGATGCTGCTCGAACGCTATGTACAAGATCACTTCGTGGACGACGACGCGCGATTGCTCTTGGCGGCGAACTACCTCTTCGGTGGCCGGGCGGACGCGTCGATCGAGATCCTCGAGAGTCCGTTCAGCGTCGATGTGAAGGAGAGCGACGCCGGTCGCTTGTTGCTCGAGCGTGCGCGATCCGTTGCGCAGAGCGCACCCGCGCAGAAGCGCTGACACGTAGCACCCCCTCGACTGGCGCGGGGACTAGACGCTGTCCCACGCGCCCACGAGTTCACGCGGCCCAGAATCACCGCCGAAGAAATCGACCGCGGGAGCCGCACCGAATCGGCGGCTGAAGTCTTCCTCGAGGCGCCGTGAGAGCTCCGCTTCCGCGCCCTTCCGCAGCAACACGACCGCGCACCCTCCGAAGCCGGCGCCCGTGAGACGCGCACCGAGCACGCCGTCGCACGTGGTCGCGCTCGCGACGAGCTGATCGAGCTCGGGAACCGAGACTTCGAACAGATCGCGCAGCGATTCGTGCGCGCGCACCATCTCGACGCCGAGTCCGGCGGGATCGTTCCGCGCCAGCGCGTCACGCGCGGCGAACGTGCGCGCCACCTCGTGGATCACGTGGTCGGCGCGGCGCGCGACGACGGGGTCGAGTTCGCGTCGGTGCGACTCGAACACGTCCAAGCGGATGTCGCGCAGACAGGTCGCACCCTCCTGGTGTGGCCGGAGCCCCGCGAAGGCTTCCTCGCATTGCCGGACGCGCAAGTTGAACGCTCCTTGAGCCAACGCTCGGCGCACGCCCGTGTCCGCCACCGCGATCGAAAAACGCTGCGAGTCGAGCGGCAAGTACTCGAGCGACGCGTCCTTGCAGTCCAGCCACAGGAGGCAGTTCTCGCGCGCCAAGCCGACCGCATACGGATCCATGATGCCGCACTGCACACCCACGAACTTGCGCTCGGCCCGCAGCGCTGCGTGGACCAGATCCATGCGCGAGCGCCCCAAGTTCCAGCACTGGTCGAGGCACAGCGCGAAGCCGACGCAGATCGACGCGGAAGACGACAGCCCCGCGCCCACGGGCAGGTTCCCTCCGAACAGGATCTCGAGTCCACACCGCGGAACGCTCGCGCGCGCGTCCGTCGCAAGCTCCAGAATCTCGATCAACACTCCGATCGGATAGTCGAACCACCGACCGGAACGCTCGTTCGCGATGTGACCGAGATCGAATTCGAGCCGCTGTCCATCGAGAGTCGACGCCAGCACGATGCGCTCGTCCGTGCGCGGCCTGGCTGCGATGAACGTCCCGCGGTCGATCGCGGTGGGCATGACCGGCCCCCCGTTGTAGTCGAGGTGCGCACCCATCAAGTTCACGCGGCCGGGAGAGAAGAAGAGCCGCAGACCGGCGCCGGGGCCGAGGCGTTCGCGAAACGCACGGCAGTGGAGCGCCAGATCGGTCGACAGATCGCGCGCGCTCCCGTGTCCCATCCGCGGTGAGTTTCGCGTCTGGAACACGACTTGGCCATGGCGAAGCGCCCTCGATCCGCGGAGTCGGCGCGACCCACGACGAGCGCGAACGGCCAGCGCACCTTTCATCGCTCCCGCGCGGCCGCTATGTTCTCCGCATGCACTCCGTGCGGCGCCGATTCAGGAGCACGCTCAACCTCGCCGTATGTCTCTGCGTCGCGATTGGACT
>JANLUN010000171.1:0-5996 GCA_031363505.1 Planctomycetota bacterium
CGAGCACGAGCGCCGCGCACTCCGCGACGACGCGCGGCGATGTGTGCTTGCCGCGGATGATCTCGACGAGCGGCATCTTCTTCACAGGGTTGAAGAAGTGGAGGCCGACGACGCGGTCAGGATTGGGAACCGTTTCCGCGATCCGATCGACGGACAGCGACGACGTGTTGGTCGCCAGGATCGCGTCCGTTGAAACTTGCGCCGCGAGCTGCGCGAAGACTTGCTGCTTGACCTCCAGCTTCTCGGCGACGGCTTCGATGACGATCTCGGCGCGCGCGAATCCAGTGAGATCGCGCGTCACGTCCAAGTGGTCGATCGCTTCGTCGGCCGCTGCCGCGTCCAGCCGCCGCTTGCGCTTCTTGTCGAGGATGCCGCCGCGGTGCTCGGTGAGGGCCACGTCGAGCGCCGCCGGAACGATGTCGAAGAGTCGCGTCCAGACGCCGCGTTCGGCGCACAGGCTCGCGATCCCGCGGCCCATCACGCCGGCTCCCAATACGCCCGCCCGCGTCGGCGCCTCCGCCGACGATCCATCGGGAAGCAGCTTCAGCTTCTTCGCGTCCTCCGACAGCCGGAAGATCGCGATCAGGTTCTTGCACACCGGGCCGATAGCCAGGTGCTCGACGGCGCGCGCTTCGTCCTGCAGCCCTTTCGCGAGCGAAGTGTGCGGCGCGCGCGCGGCGATCTGGAGGGCGAGCAGCGGCGCCGGGTATTTCCCGCGCGTGCGCGACATCACTTGCTTGCGCGCCAGCTTCGCGATGAAGCGCGTGGCCAGCGGATCCTTGTCGATCAGGAAGCGCGCGAGCGCGCGTTTCCTGCGGGGACAGTGCGTGCGGCCGAGCGCGATCGCGGAGGCGACGCGCACCAAGTCTTGCGGGAACGCCAGACGATCGACCAATCCAATCTTGAACGCCTCGCGCGCGGAGTACAGCCGTCCCGACAAGATCGCTTCGACCGCCGCTGGAACGCCGATCTTGCGCGGCAACCTGTTGGTCCCGCCCCACGCGGGCAAGATGCCGAGCTGCGTCTCGGGGAGGCCGATCTTCGTCTCCCGCGCGCTCGAAGCGACGATGCAGTCGCACGCGAGCCCGAGCTCGCACGCTCCGCCCGGCGCCGCGCCACCGATCGCGGCCACGGTCGTGAACGTGCGGCCGCGCTTCGAGAGGGCCGCAATGCGGTCGAAGACTTGTTGTCCGACGCTGACGACGCGCCCGACGAGCGCCGGATCCGTGAGCGACGCCAGCGCGTCGAGATCCGCGCCCGCCGCGAAGCTCGTCGTGTTCCGTCCCGTGATCACGAGGCCGCGCAGCTCGCTATCGCGCTCGATCTCGTCGAGCGCGAGGTCGAGGTCGCGGAGGAGCGGCAGGTCGAGCACCGCGAGGCTGCGGTGCGGAGGATCGAGCACGAGCACGACGAGGCCCGGCTCCGGCCGCTCGACGCGGATGCACGCGCGCACGGCGGGCGCGTTGGTCGGCATGGGCAATCCACTCGTGTCGATCATGCCGCGCTCCGTTCGAGGACGACCGCGCCGCCCTGACCGCCGCCGATGCACAGCGTCGCGAGCGCGTAGCGACCTTTGCGTTCCGTGAGCTCGTGCGCCGCCGTCAGCACGATTCGCGCGCCGGTCGCGCCGACGGGATGGCCGAGCGCGATCGCGCCGCCGTTGATGTTCGTGAGCGCGAGATCGAGTGTGCCGAGTGCGCGTTCGCGGCCTAGGTGCTCGCGCGCGAACGAGTCGCTCGCGAAAGCCTTTTGACAGGCGAGCACTTGCGCCGCGAAGGCCTCGTTCAGCTCGATCGCGTTCATGTCGGAGAGCGCGAGCCCTGCGGCGTCGAGCGCCTTGGCGCTCGCGAACACAGGCCCAAGCCCCATGCGCGCCGGATCGAGACCGGCGTACGCGAAGCTGACGATGCGCGCGAGCGGCTTCAGTCCGAGCTCCGCGGCCCGCTCGGCCGTCGTCACGAGCAGCGCGCACGCGCCGTCGGTGATCCCGCACGAGTTGCCGACCGTGACGCGGCCGTCCGGCTTCTCGAAGTACGGCTTCAAGGTCGCGAGCGCCGCGACGGTCTGCGTGTCGCGGATCCCGTCGTCATGTTCGATCGAGCGCGGAGCGCCGTCCTTGCTCCGTGCGCCGAGCGGCAGCACGGGCATGATCTCGCGCGTGAACCGGCCGCGTTTCCGCGCATCGCGCGCGCGCTCATGGCTCTCGCACGCGAAGCGGTCCGCATCTTCACGCGAGATCTGGAATTCGCGCGCGAGGAGCTCCGCCGTCTTGCCCATGATCAGGCCCGAGATCGGATCGGTCAGCCCCTCCATCAAGCCGATGCGCGGCTTCAAGAAGGCGGGACGGAAGCTCGTGAGCGCCTTGACGCGCGCCATCGGTGTTCTCGCGCGCGCGAGATCGGCAAAGAGCCGCGTCATCTTGTCGCCGTAGAGGAGCGGGAAGCGACTCATCATCTCCACGCCGACGCACAGGAAGATCTCGCCGCGGCCGGCTTCGATCGACGCGATCGCGCTGGTCAGCGCTTCCATGCCGCTCGCGCAGTTTCGCGCGACCGTGCGCGCCGGCACGTGCGCGGGAACCCCCGCGCGCATCGCGAGCACGCGCGCGACGTTGGCTTGGTCGTGCGGCGGTCCGGCGCAGCCCGCGATCACCTCGTCGATCCGCTCCGGATCGACGCCGGTGCGCGCGAGGAGCTCGCGTGCGACGACGGCGCCGAGGTGTCCGGCATCCTCGCCGGCGAAGACACCGCCGGCACGGACCCAGGGAGTGCGCAGGCCAGCTGCGAGAACGATGTTGCGCGTGGACGGGATGGGGGGCATGAGGGCCCTCCTATTTCGGACGAAGGTCCACGAAACGTTTTTCCTTCATCTCGGTTTCCATGCCGAGCAGCACGGACATCTCCGGCGTCGAGTGGAATTCGAAGGCGCTCGGGGAGACCTCGGTGGCAGCGACGAGCTCCTGGCGGGCTCTCGTCTCGAAAGAACTTCGCTCCGCCCCCGGGCGCAGCGAGAGGCGCACGATGAACTGATCCAATTCGTGCGGATCGTCGTTTTTCTTCTTCAGGACGACCTGCCACTCCTCGATCTCGGCGAAGTTCGAGAGGATCGTGCCGAGGTGCGACAGATCGACCAGGGTGCCTTTGATCTTGGTGAGGTTCATGGCGCGCTGATCGCTGGCCCGGCGCAGCTCGGACGAGATGCGCGGCACCGTGCGTCCGCAGAACGGACAGGGCTCGTGCGTGATGCCGCCGACCGCGACGTCGCCGGTGCGATAGCGGAACACGACGGTGCCGTGACCGGCGATCGGCGTGTACACGAGCTCGCCCGTTTGACCCGGACCGACGGGCTCGAGCGTCGTCGTGTCGATCACCTCGAAGATGCCCAGGTCGGGATAGAGGTGGTAGCCGGGCGAATCGTCGTATCCCGACGGGCACTCGGTGAACGCCTGGCGCGCCTCGGTGAACCCGTACGTACCGAGGATGATCACGTCGCGGGCGCCGCACGCTTCGAGCGCTTCGGCCATCTTGCGTTTCAATCCCGGTGTGACTTTCTCCGCGCCGAGCGCGACGAGCTTCACCTTAGCGAGGTTCGTCTTGCGGTCGCGCGCTTCTCGCAGAAGGTGGTACACGAAACCCGGAGTTCCAATGAGGACGCCGGGTTCGATGCGCTCGGCGATCTTCAAGTTGCCGGTGGTTCCCATCACCTTTCCGCCGCCGGTGCCGAGAACGAGGCGCCCCGTGCGGAATCCGCCGAACGCCGTCTGCCAGAACGCCAAGTGCGGCGCGAAGGGGAACAAGTTCAGCATCCGCGCCAGCGGATCCTTCACGCCCTGGACGTCGACGAGGCGCGCACCGGTCTCACCGAGGAGGTCCAGATCGTGCGGTGTGTAGGCGAACGCGACGGGGTCCGTCGATCGGCCGGTCGTGAACGTCAGGAAGTTCGGCGTGTAGCTGAAACGGACGAGCTCACGCGCGTGCGCGCCGCCGAGGACGAGCGCCAGCTTGCGCGCGAACGGCCAGTGCTCCTTGATCAGCGCCGGACTCGGGATGAGGACGAAGTCCTGCTTCCGCGCGCCGTCCGACTGCGACCCCAGAAGATCTTGCTTGGTCGTGAACGGCAGCCGCCGCAGGTCGTCGACGCCGCGGATGTCGCGCGGGTCGACCTTTGCGGCGTCGAAGATGCGCCGGTAGTGCGCCGAGAACGGATAAAGCTCTTCGCGGACGTAGCGCCGCAGCCCTTCCTCCTGGATGCGCCGTTGTTCGGCGGGGATCGAGCGCGAGAGCTCCGACCAGTTGCGGAAGGGACTCAAGAGCCAGTGCCTCTGCGGCGGACGGTCGGGCCGAGCGCGTTCATCGCCACAGGCTGCAAGTTCGAACGATCCACCTCAAGACTGGAGAGTTGAGAGCTGCGACGGCGAGCAAGCTTGAAATTGTCGACGCGGTTCACCCAATGGCGCTCCGATCGACGATAAGGATCCGCAGCAGTCCCCATATTCACGCCCTTCGGCCTCGCGTCCCTCGCGGTGCGTCGCTCGTGCACGTCCCCTCGTGACCCAACAGCCTCTCTTCGACACCGGCTACAGCCTCCGCCATCCCGGCCAGCGCTCCCAGCACCGTCCGCGCACCGTTCTCGTGCTCGGCGGCGGCGGGATGCGTGGCATGGCGCACGTCGGCGTGTTGCGCGCGCTGCGTACGCTCGGCATCGAGTACGACGCGATCGTCGGCACTTCCATCGGTGCTCTGGTCGGCGCGATGGCAGCCGGCGGCTACCCGATCGACAAGATCGAGTCGCTCGTCGCGGCGGTGCAGAAGGAAGACTACTTCCGGCTCAACTTCGTCAAGTTCCTGCTGAAGGGCATGCGCGCGCGGAGCATGTACCGCGGCGACACGTTCCTCGCGAGCCTGAGGCGCATCCTGCCGCCGATCGAATTCAAGGACATGGCGGTGCCGTTCTTCTGCAACGCGGTGCGCCTCGAGACCGGCGGCACCGTGTTCTGGGGCACGCCGGGACTCGACGACATCTCTCTGGTCGACGCCGTCTATTCATCGTGCGCGCTCCCGGGGATCTTCGAGCCGTACGAGCGCGACGGCTTCAACTACATGGACGGCGGCATGGTCGACTCCGTGCCGCTGCGCTTCGCGAAGACGCTGAAGCCGGATTTGATCATCGCGGTCGACTTGTCGCTGAAGGGCACGTTCAAGGCCCCCGACTACAAGAACAAGATGATCAGCACGCTCTACCGCACCTTCGAGATCGTTGAGGAAGTGCTGGTCGAGCAGTCGCTTCACATGCACGTGGATTACCGCGTGGCGCTGATCCAGCCGAAGGTCTCGCATACGTCGCGCTTCGACTTCAAGACCGTGCGCGAGGTCGTCGCGCAAGGGGAAGAGGAAGCCATCCGCGTGCTGACGTCGCACGCCGCGACGCGCGATCTCGTCGTGCCGCGCGTCGTCGAGGGCCTGACGTGCCCGGTGACGCCGCGCGACTACGTGTCGATCCGCATCGACCCGATGAAGTGCATCGGCTGTGGCATGTGCGAGATGGTCTGCGAGACCGACGCGTATTGGGCGCACGGCGAGAAGGCGTCGGTGCGCAAGCTCTCGAACTACGAGTGCACGCGCGACCATGCGTGCGCGCGCAATTGCCCGACGGGCGCGATCAGCCTCGGGAACTTGTAAGCCGCGCGCTCCGCGCCGGCGGAGCAGCTAGACTCTCTGCACTGTCTGGCTTTGGTGTGATTGAGCGGGCTGTCGCGCTGCCTCGAACGAGTCCTCGCGTCAGCGCGCACTCCGCTGCAACCCAGCCCAGCTCTCGATCGATTCACTCGCTCGAGCGAGCGGGTGAATGCTCGCCCGCTCCCAATCCTGTCTCCATGAGATCAGCTCGCTCTCGCTCAGCCGCCGTGGCACGAAGCCCAGCTGTTGCGCCGGCGAGAACCTATCGGTGTTGAAGCGCCGGCGCACGTAGTTGCGGTAGCTCGCGAAGATCTGCAACGC
>JANLUN010000200.1:0-2233 GCA_031363505.1 Planctomycetota bacterium
TGGTCGGTCAGATCGAGAGAGCGATCCGACGCAGAGTGCCCCCACCCGGTCACTTTGCTCCCGCCAATTCGAATCGGACGGCCAGCTCCTTGAGCATGGAGAAAGTGTTCATGACGGGCACTCCGAACTGAGCGCACACGTCCGGGAGCTTGATGTCCGATTTGGAATCCGGCGCTCTCGCTTCGTTCGTGACCACGATTGCGTCGTGGACCCTCGCGTACGCTACCAGCCACCCATCGGCACCCGTGGCGAACTTGGCCTTGGCATAGTCGAAGTACGCGGGATGACGCTGAGACCACACCATGATCTCTGTGTAGCGGTTCGGCACGTCGCCGCTCTCAACATCGAGGAAGAACGAGGGCGGTAGATCATTCGTGACCCATTGCACGAGATCGTCGTCCTTCCGACCCGCGAGAAGTTCGTTGCGCACTCTATCGACGCTGAAGACGCGACCCTTCTCGTGCTGCCGGATCACACCCTCCCAGAACCCCGGGCAGATTCCGAAGTCGTAGTACGCGTTCTTCGCCGTGATGAAGACGTCCGAGTCGACGAGAAACCGAGGCTTAGTCGTCAAGGCAGTTCCACCCCCAGACGCCGCGCGTACTCCTGAAACGCGCCCCCACGCAATCCCGTCAGGTCATAGGCTTCCTTGAAGCCCATGCGTCCTTCCAACGCCGCGCGCAGCACGTGGACGGCGAAGAGCTGGCCCACGCGCGTGTTCTGGTTGTTGTAGAAGTCTCCTCCGCTCGTCGGCTTGGACTGCTGCCGTTCCCGTTTCGTGTAGGCCTCGTAGAACGCGAAGAACGTGTCGCGGCTCACGAGACGGAGGTCCAGGGCTCGGCGACCGGCAACGATCGGGCTGACCTTGAAATGCCGAGCGATCTGCTCGAACGCATCGGCATCGCGTTTCACCTCTCGCCAACGCTCCTTCATCTCTCGAGCTGGAACGAGGAACTCGGCCGCGGCCTCGTCACAGAACCGCTCGACCGGTCCGCCGCGTGGGAGGAGGCCTTCGAAGCCGGAGACGCCTTCACCCTCGGCGCCCAGCCAGACGTGAGCGAGCTCATGAGCCAGCGTGAACATCTGAGCGGACTTCGAGTCGGCTCCATTGACGAAGATGAGCGATGCGTAGGGATCGATGAGCGCGAACCCGCGAAACTCGCTCACGTCCAGTTTCCGGTGCGTGTCGTTTCCAACGACGCCGTTGATCACGGCCATCACGCCGAGCTCTTCGATGCGACGACGTAGCTCGCTGACGGCTTGCTCCCAGCTCGCCACTTTCGATGTCCAACCGTCGTCGATACCGATGCTGCGTCGCATCTCCTGCCCGATCGCAGCGGGTTCGTCGGTGAGTCGTGCACTGCCCACGATCTCCAGCGTGCTCGCTTCCGATTCGATCCGCTCTTCACGCAGCCATGCCTGCCGCCGCTGCATCGCGTAGATCGTGTCGAGGAGATTCGGACTGGGCCGCTCGGGCGCCTTGTTGGCAACGGTGCGAAAGTCCGGAATCGGCAGCGACTCGCGTGGAGGCTCCGGCAAGAAGAGATAGCCGAGGGGAACGTGCGTCGTTCTCGCGAAGTCTTCGAGTTGCCTGAACGTCGGCTGCTTCTCACCGCGCGCCCATTCCTCGAGACGCGGGAATCGGTCGCGGAGGACCGCATCCTGGATTCGCGATCGCTCCCAGGCCCATCGCAGCAGCTCGGGCTTCACGTCGACGCGCGCACTCATTGGACGCTCGTCAGATTACCAAGAGCGGTCCACGCCGCGACAACTGCGAAGCTACTGGCGAGCCTCTGGTTGTTGACCAGGCACGGCACTGCACGATGAGCGCGCGCCCGGCTTCAGACCGCTCAGGCTCTTGATGCCCCCGGCGTCGAGTCCCTCGCTCGTACCGCGCTCTGCGAATCTGACCCTCGAACGCGTCCACTCGGCAACGGTGCCCTCCGCTCCCGCTCCTGCGCCAGCTTCTCGATCAACGTCGCCACGAGCGCCGTCCAACCCGTCTGGTGGCTCGCGCCGACTCCGCGACCGGTGTCGCCGTGGAAGTACTCGTAGAAGAGGACGAGATCGCGCCAGTGCGGATCGTCCGCGTACCGCGCGTCGTCGCCGTGACACGGCCGGCGTCCGCTCTCATCCGGCACGAAGACGCGCGTCAACCGCGACGCCAGCTCGCGCGCGACTTGCTGGAGGTTCATGTGCTGATTGGAACCCGTCGGGAACTCGACCGTCAGCG
>JANLUN010000293.1:0-6616 GCA_031363505.1 Planctomycetota bacterium
CGTCGACGGGATCAAGGGCGGCACGATTCCGCGCGAGTACATCCCCAAGGTCGAAGCCGGCCTGCGCGACGGCTTCAACGGCGGCGGCCAAACGGGCTTCCCCTTCGTGAACGTGCGCGCGACTCTGACCGACGGCAAGTACCACGAAGTCGACTCGAGCGAGCTCGCGTTCCACAACGCGGGTGTGCTCGCGTTCCGCCAAGCCTCCGAGAACAACATCGTGCTGCTCGAGCCGATCATGAAGGTCGAAGTGCGCGTGCCCGAGGAGTACATCGGCGCGGTCGTCGGCGACCTCAACTCGCGGCGCGGCGAAGTGCAGGAAGTCGATTCGATCGCCAATCAACGCGTCGTGCGCGCGTTCGTCCCGATCGCAGAGATGTTCGCGTACTCGTCGGCGCTGCGCAGCGCGACGCAAGGGCGCGGCTCGTACGCGATGGAACTGCACGAGTACCGAGACGTACCGAACAACATCGCCGAGCAGGTGCTCAAGACCGGTAGCTGACGTTCCCGCCGGCTTAGTTTCCGCTTGTCCGTGCTGATGCGACCGCTAGCATTGGCCGCATGACTCGCACGGCACGTCGTCGCTTCACGCGCGAGCTCACGAGCGTCGTCGACGGCGTGGCGCTCGCGCCTTCCGGCCCGGCGCTCGTGCACGTCTACGATCCGCCCGCGGGCGGGATGTGGATCGACGACGTCATCCCCGGCAAGCTCGCTGCGCTCGATCGGAGCAGCGGCGACATCCTGTGGGTATCGCCGTGCGAAGTGGGCTACGGCCGTGGATTCGGAGCGGGGCTCGGTCAGGACAACGACGCGGTCGTGCTCGGACCCGGATCGCAGGGTCACTTGATCGCGCGTATGTCGCTCACGAACGGCGAGCTCCTCGGCGCCGCCCCGATCGAAGCGTTCGACGAAGCGCTCGTCTTCGGCGATCTGTGCATGTGCGTCACGCCGCGGCGCATTTTCGCGCTGGTCGCGTCGGCGATGATCGAAGCGTGGGAGTATTCGCGGCCGGGGGAGCGCTACCACCACGTCGCGTGCAGCGGCGATCGAGTCTTCGTCGTCTTCACGCATCTCTCGACGGACAAAGTGGGCGTGCTCTGCCTCGACTCGGAGTCCGGCGAGTTTCAGGGCGAGGTCTTGGCGGCACGTTTGCCGCTGATCCACGGCATCGCCGTCAACGCCGATGGACTCGTGATTCTCACGCGCGATCTTTCGAGCGCGCTGCCGCGCGAAGTCGTGTCGCAGTTCATGATCGATCTCTCGCGCCGCCCCGACCGCGCATCGACCGACTCGCTGTCGCTGCTCGCGCTGCCGCTCAACGCGACCCCCGGCGACGCGCCGCTCTGGTACGAGATCCTCAGCACGCAACCCGCCGACGAGATCCCGGAGGTCAGCATCACGGGCGACGAGGGCAAGCTGTACCTCGTGAAGGGGGCGCTCATCGAAGTCCGCGACACGCTGACCGGGCGGATGCTCGGCGAGTGGGCGGTCCCGGGGCTCGACGAAAGCGTGGCGTGGCAAGTGTGCCAGGGCGCAGGCCTCCTCGCGGAAGAGACGCGCGTCAGCGTGTTCGAGCTCCCGGCATGACGCGCGCACACTCCACCCCGCGTGCAAACGCGCGTGCCGCCGGCCTCATTCGTCCAAGTCCTTGACGGTTCGCGCCACGCGGCGAGAATCTTCGGCCCATGTCCAAGAAAGCGTCCGACGAAACGGCGGTCGAGAAAGACGCGGACGGCCTCGTCGTTCAGAAGTACGTGAGCCAGGTGCTCGTCGTCGTGCCGCCGGCGGACTACGCCGAGCAGACGCTGCGCCACGCGCGTTCGAGCCTGCACAACGTGCACGTGGGGACCACGAGCGTCTCGACGTCGACCGAGGGACTGATCCACGGGCGGCTCCAGGACGAGTTCCAGGTGGACGGCGACATCGCGCGCGCGAGCATGGACGCGTACTCCGGGATCATCTTCGTGGGCGGTGAGGGCGCGCTCCAGCTGGCCCAGAATCCCGATGCACAGCGCCTGGCACGCGAAGCCGCCGCTCAGTCGAAGATGATCGGCGCGTGGGGGCACGCGGTCGCGATCTTGGCGAACAGCGGAATATTGAAGGGCAAGCGCGTGACCGGCGATCCCGAAACCAAGGACGCCGTCGTCCGCGGCGGCGGCAAGTTCAGTGGGCGGCAGCTCGAGCGGGACGGCGTGCTCGTCACGGCGTCGGACGAGGCCGTGGGGATTCGGTTTGGAAAGACGCTGGCTCAGATCGTCGGGATTTAGCTCCGCGCAAGTTCAATCAGGCTGTATCGACCCCGCGGACTTCCCCCGCGGACTTCCACTGGAGAAGCTCCGCCGAGTAGCATACGGGCCCCCGGGGATCGATCGTCGCAGCGGGCCCTTCACCTTTTCATCCACGTCTTCCGTGACCGCCACCCCGATCCTCGAGAGTCTCGCGCGCGAGTTTTCTGCCCGCGTCGAGCACGTTCACAGCGCGCTCGAAATGCTCGACGCCGGTTTGTCCGCGCCGTTCATCGGACGCTTTCGTCGCGATCGGATCGGTCCGCTCTCCGAGAGCATGATCCGGCGTCTGTCGAAGAGTCGGCAGGAGCTCGAGGATCTCGACCGTCGACGCGGAACGATCCTGCGACTGATCGAGCGCGAACCGGGCGTGCACGCGAGCACGATCGCCGCGATCCAAGCGTGCATGGATCGCTTCGAGCTCGAGGACTTGTTCATCCCGCATCGTCGTCCCGAGCCCGAGGTGCAGCTCGCGCTCGATCGCGGACTCGGACAGCTCGCCGATCTGCTCGTCGCACCGCTGCCGAAATCCGAGCGTCCTGCGAGCCCCGGTGCGAATGACGGTGCGAGCGACGAAGCGGAACGCGACGACGATCCCGATGCGTCTCCGTCCGCGGTGAGTTCGAACGATTCCGCGAGCGCCGCGCCGGAGATCGCCACCGAACTCGCCGAAGCACCGACCGAAGCGATCGCGGTTGCGACGGAGGAAGACGCCGCCGCATCGAAGGGCAGCGAAGATTCGAGCGACCCCAACGAGAGCGCTGAGGACGCCGCGCCGGCGCCCGTCACCCTCGACGCACCGGCGACGAGTCACGCTCACATCGACGTGAAGACGGCGATGAACGTGCACCTCGCGCGGCTCTGCATGCCGTTCGTGCGGCCCGACAAGGGCGTGCACACCGAGATGGAGGCGCTCTCGGGCGCTCTGCGCATCCTGTCCGATCGATTGGGCCGCAATCCGCGACTGCGCGGCGCAGTGCGGCGGCTCCTCGCGAAGCAGGGCGTGCTGTCGGTGCGTCCCACGGTCGACGAGAACCGGATCGGTCGCAATCGATCGCTGCTGCGCATCCGTCAGCCGCTGCACCAAGTTCAGGGGCACCGGCTGCTCGCCATCCGTCAGGCGCAGAAGGAGCGCGTGCTCAACACGGTGATCACGCTGAATCCGGCGCAAGCGCTGCCCAAGGTGCGCGCCGCGCTCGGCAAGCACACGCATCCGGCGCACGAGGAGCTGCTGACCGAGGTCGCGCTCCAGGCGCTGCAGTACCGCTTGCTCCCCATGCTGGAGCAGGACGTGCGCCTGGAACTCAAAGAGCGCGCCGACTTCGAGGCGTTGCGATTCCTCTCGCAGCATCTGCGTCAGATCCTGTTCACGCCGGCTTTCGGTGCGTGGCCCGTCGCGGGCGTCGACGTCAACGCGAAAGGCGATTGGACGGTCGCGCTGTTGAACAGCGCAGGCGAGCCGCAGGGCGCCGAGATCAAGATCGAGCTCAAGATCGAGATGGGTGAGAAGGACGCGGCTGCGCTCGGTGCCGAGCTCGCCGCCGCGCTCGGTCCCGCGAATGTGCGCGCGCTCGCCGTCGGCCACGGCAAGGGACCGCGCGCCGCGATACAGCGCATGCGCGCCGCGCTCAAGGCCGCGGGATACGACGCGACCGTGTTCATCGTGAACGAGGCCGGGCTGTCGAGCTACGCGAGCTCGGAGATCGCGCGCAACGAGCTCGGAGACCGCAGCGTCCCGGTGCGGATGGCGATCAGTTTGGGACGCCGGCTGCAGGATCCGCTGTCGGAGGTCCTGAAAGTGGACCCGCGCCATCTGGGTCTGGGCTCGGAGCAAGGGCTCGTGAGCAAGGCCAACGCGCGCCGCGTGTTCACCGAGACCATCGAATCGTGCACCGCGCACGTCGGATGCGACGTGAATCGTGCGTCGCTGTCGTTCCTCCAACACTTGCCGGGCATCGATCGCGCGACTGCGCAGAAGATCGTCGAGCGCCGGAAGGAACGGCCGTTTACGAGCCGCGAAGAGCTGCGCGCGGAAGGATTGCTCACCGAATCGCAGTGGACGAGCGTGATCGCGTTCCTGCGCGTGACGGGTTCGAGCGAACCGCTCGACGCGACGAGCCTGCACCCTGAGCAGTACACGCTCGTGCGCCGGCTGCTCGACAGCGCGGGCACGACGGTCGAACAAGCGCTCGGTCGAGCGGGCGCGACGCGCGGCCTGCGCAAGGCCGACGTCGAGATCGACGACGCGACGTGGCGCGATCTGATGCGCGAGCTCGCGTTCCCCGGCCGCGACCCGCGCCTGCGTCTCTTCGTTCCTGCCCTGCTCGATCCGGAGACGGATCTGATCCGGCTCGTGAAGGACCGCGTCGTGGAGGGACTCGTCTCGAACGTCGCCAGCTTCGGCACGTTCGTCGACATCGGTCTGCCGGTCGACGCGATGGTGCACATCTCCGAGATCTCGGACCGTTATGTTCGCGACGCGCGCGAGTTCCTGAGCGTCGGTCAGCTCGTGCGCGCGCGCGTCCTCGATGCGAGCTCTCCGCGACTGTCGCTGTCGCTCAAGCACGTGCCTCCGCGCGAGCGTGAGCCGCGCCCGACGTTCGATCGCGGACAAGGGGGCGCCCGACGCGGAGAACGTAGCGACCGTGGGGGTGAGCGTGGTGGCGACCGCGGTGGCGCACGCGATCCGCGGCGCGGCGGTGGCGGTGGGCGCGGACGGCCGGAGCGCGAAGAACCGAAGCCCAAGCCGAACGTGCGCGCCGCGCAGACTCGGCGCGACGGCCTCGCGGGCGGGCACGGCGGCGGCCGCGGCGGGATGCGACCGGGCGGAAAACGCGGTCCCGGACGCGGCGCCGAAGGCGGCGAGCGCGAAGAGCGCGTCCGTCTCGATTCGATCGAGACGCTCCGCAAGCCGGCGTTCAGTCCGTTCGCTTCGTTCTTCAAAACGAAGCCGGCCGAGCCGACTCCCGAAAAGGAGTCGTAGCCCGGCCTCGCTCCAGCGGTCGCGACGCGCGCGAACCGTTCAGCTGTTGTTGCGACCGTCGCCTTGCATCAGCTCGAGCGCCTTGCGGACGCGCGCGTCCGAGAGCAGCGACTTCAGCTGATCGATTTTTTCTGCGACCGGCGTGTCGCGCGGAGTCGAGCGCACGCCGTCGCCGGCGTCGCGTCCCAGGAGGGAGGCGCCCGACGGTTGGTTGCGGATGATCTTCGGCAACGGTCCCGGCTGGTGCTGACCGCCGTTGTCTTGACCGCGCGGCCGTTCCAGGTTCAGCGACGTCTTCTTGGTCTGCGCCTGACCGAGATCGTCGAGCGTGTCGAGCAGACCGAGCGAACGCGGCTCGTCGGCGTCGAGTTCAACCCACACGTCGAGTTCGGACTCCTGGACCGGCGTCGAGGGTTCGGTCGCGCGTTGTTGTGTGCGCGCGCGCGGTTCGCGCGCGCTTTCGCGCGAGTTCGCCGGCGTCGACGAGGAGGACGACGAAGCGATCTCGGCGACGAGCGTGTGCGTCGCGAGGATCGCGTTGCTCAACTCCGCCAGCGTGTCCTGTAGCGCCGTGCCTTGCGTTCCAAGCCGGTGCTCGATGCGGGCGCCGACCTGGTCGAGGCTGGCCGCCATTCTAAAAATGGCATCCTGCTTGCCCTCGGCGTTCTGTGCTTCGCCCAGACCGACCGTCGTCTGCAGGATGGTGGTGTTCACTTCGCGAACCTGAGCGAGCTCGTGCCGCAGGTCCTGCACACCGTCGCGCAGCTTCGTGAAGTCGAGCACGAGGTGCTCGAGCATCTGGATGTCGTCCGAGCTGTTCTGCTCGGTCGCGGCGCTGGCCTTGTTGACTTGACGCACGACACGCCCCAAGCCGACGAGGACGATGCCGCTCAGCGCGAGCAAGCCGAACGTCACGCCGTAGTGCGCGGCGCTCTTGACGGCCCAGGCGTACTGCGGGACGAGCGTCGGCACGGCGGCCAACGCGCCTCCGCCGATCACGAGCAACACGCCGGCGGTGGTGAGTAGTCCTCCGCCCGTCGCGGTGCGGGGCGGGTTGCTCGAGGCGCGCGATTCTCCGATGTCGGAGTCGCCGGTCTCGAGCGCGTCCGAATCCGTCTTGTCTTCGCCGAACATGCCCATCCGATCGTTGAATTGGTTCTCGAGCCTGCGGGCCAGGGAGCTTTTCCGGCCCGCTCCCGCACCAGCGCACAGTGCGTCCCAGCGGGAGGGGTTCCGGGGACGTGGAGCCCCCGGAGCGGTTCTCCCACAGTTCGGAGGAGCGGCCGGCCATTCTTGAGCCGGAACCGAGAATGAAGATTCGTAGGGCCGCCGGACCGGCCAGGAAGGC
>JANLUN010000312.1:0-2489 GCA_031363505.1 Planctomycetota bacterium
GGCGATCGAGCGGACGTCAGGCGTGCGGACCTGAGTCTTGCCGCGGACGCCGGTGCGCGAGCACGAGGTTGTCCTCCACGCGCAGGGACATCGCTCCGCCGAGCGTGATCGCGAGCAGCTTCTCGAACTCGGCGGCTCGCGCTCGCGCCGCTTCGTTGTGCGCCATGCGGTTGTAGACGAGCAGGCCCCCGGGGTTCAGTCGATCGCGAACCTCTCGCAAGAACTCGGGCGTCTGGAACGCAGGCGGGATCTCGGCGTCGATAAAGAGGTCGATGACGGCGAGGTCGAACGTCGCCTGCGCAGTCGCAACGTACTCCAGCGCATCCGCCGTGACGATCTCGAGGCCCGGATGGCGATCGATGCGGAAGTACTTCTTAGCGATCTCGACCACGACAGGATCGATCTCGACAGCGGTGATCGCGCGCGGCGGCCGCGGCATGCCGCGCAGGAGTTCGACCACGCTGCCCGCGCCCATTCCGAGGACGAGCGCGGTCTCGATCTTCTCGTCGCCGATCTTGAGTCGTTCGAACGCCGCTTCGAAGATGCGGTGCAGGCTGCCGAAGGAGTAGTTGACCGTGAGCCCGTTGAGCAGGAGCCGGCCGTTCAGCGCGACGACTTCGAGGCGCGGATGGAACTTGGTCGAACGCAGCTCGACGACGTCTCGGACGAAGTAGCTGCGGACGAGACGGACCAGGCTCGCGAACTCGGTGGGAGTGCTCGGCATCGGACGATCACGCGTCATTGTGACGTCGACCGCGAAGGAACGTGAGCTCGGGCTTTCGCGACGAGCGCGCGCGGTGAGTACGATGAGCCGCTGATCGCGTACCGCATGTTCGCTCTTCTCGACCCATCGCAGACCGATACTCGGCGCACGCGCGCGTGGGTGCTCCCCGCGCTGATCCTGCTCCTCGTGTGCGTGCGCGGCGCCTCGATCCTCGGGCTGGCCGACGTTTTCTACTACGGGGAAGAGCTCGCGCGCGGCACCGCCGCGAAGGCGATGGTCGATGCGCTCCCCGTCGCGCACTACAAGATCGGCCACTGGTACTTCGAGGGCGGCTCGTTCACCGTGGCGCACCTGACGGCGCTGCTTTTCCTGTGGATGGGGCCGTGCATCCTGGCGCACAAGATCTCGGCGTTGCTCGTCTCGATCGGAATCCTGTCGGCGGCGTTCCTGCTCGCTCGGCGGAACTTCGGCGCGCGTGCGGCGCTTCTTACCGGTCTCTTCGTCGTGTTCGCTCCCGAGTCGTTCCACCGACTCTCGTACTTGAACCTGGGGAACCACTTCGCAGCGACCTTGTTCTTGGCACTGATCCTGTGGCTCGCGTTTCGAATCGCGTTCGACAACCAGTCGAGCGTCGTGTCGTACGTCTGGCTCGGTCTCGTGTCGGGTTTCGCGTTCTACTTCAGCTTCCAATCCGGCCCTGCGATCGCGTTCGCCTTCGGGCTGGTGCTGGCGATGCGGTGGCGCGAGCTATCGCTCGTGAAGATCGCGGCCGTGTGCGCCGCGCTCGCGATCGGCCTGGCGCCGTTCTTCTGGATGTGGAGCCAAGCCGGGCGCGAGGTATTTCGCGTCCACGACGGCTACCTCTTCGAGTCGGTCGCGCGCACATCCGCCGGCCCCGGAGCATTGGACTTCCTCGCTTCGCTCTACGCTGGGCGCGGACTGTGGGACTCGCTCCACATCGCGGTGCTGCAAGTTACGCCGATCGCGGGGCTCGTGCTTTTCTGGTTTCAGCGCAGCCGCTACCACGCGCGCGAGCCGCACCGGTACGCGGCGCTGTGCGCGTACCTCGTGCTCTTCACGGTCGTGTACCTGAAGAGCGGTTTTGCGGTCGGGACCTTCTATCACTTCTTCACGCTGAACCGCATGAGCCCCTACTGGCTCGTCGGGACCGTGCTCTGCGCGGCGACGGTCGTGCACCTCGTAAGGACGCCGGGACGGTTCGTGCGCGCGGCGGGTTTCGTGCTCGGCGCATTCCTGCTGCTCTCCGGAGTGCGCGACGCAACGCGTGTGTGGCACGAGACGAGATGTGAATCGCTCTCGGCGAACGTGGAGACGCTGCTCCACACGAAGGGCTACTCCTACGCCGATTATCTGCCGTACTTCCGGCGGCACCTCGACGGCCCGCTCGAGGAGCAACTGCGCCTCGTGCTCTCGTTCGACGAGCCCGCGCGCGACTGGCTCGTGATCGAGGCCGTGCAGAGCTTCATCACGACGGACGAATGGACGCCGAAGGACTTGACCGAACTCTTCGAGCGGATGAGCGGCCGGCGTTGGCGCGAGTTCCTGAGCGGTCTCGGCCCGTACTTGTTCGTGCGCGGCGGGCGCACGCTCGAGGGCACGCTCGAGATGGTCGCGCGCGAGAACGATTCGGAGCGCGCGTGGCGACTATCCGCCGTCGGTCGCTGGGGGCCGGGCCCGTATCGTTCGATCGCGAGTGCGCAAGTGCCGCCCGGTCTGGAACGCGAGATCGAACTCGTCCTGCCGT
>JANLUN010000333.1:0-2571 GCA_031363505.1 Planctomycetota bacterium
TGGCCGACATGCGCGACTACTACGCGCGCTTCTACCATCCCGGCAATGCGATCCTCGTCGTGTGCGGCGACATCGAGTCGGACGCGGCGCTCGCGCTCGTGAAGAAGCACTTCGACGGCATTCCATCCGGACCGCCGCGCGCTGAATCGGATTGTTTCCGGCCGGAGCTCAATGAACCGCGCGGCGAACAACGCATCGCGATGACTTGGGACGACCAAGGCAGCCGACTCGCGATGGGCTGGCCGACGAAGGCCGTCGGCAGCGACGAGGACTACGTGTTCGACATCGTGTCGACGTTGCTCGCCGGCGGACGCCTGTCGCGGCTCCACCGCCGACTCGTGCTCGAACGCGGGCTGGCGACCAGCATCTCGACGCACAACGACGCACGCGTCGAAGCCGGCGCGTTTTGGCTCTTCGCGGAGTGCGCGCAGGACGTCGCTCCCAAGACGCTCGAAGCCGCGATCGACGAGGAGATTGCGCGACTTGCGAACGAACCCGTGAGCGCGGCGGAGCTCGCGCGCGCGAAGAAGATCCTGGCGTCTTCCGAGGCGCACGACGACGAGACAGTGTCCGATCTCGCCGAAGAGATCGGCGAGTTCGCCGCGGACGTTCACTGGAAGATGGCGCTCGACGGAATGGAGCGCGTGCAACAGGTCACCGCGAAGGCAGTGCGCGAGACCGTCGCGCGCCTCCTGCGGTCCGATCGACGCGTGGTTGGATGGTGCTTGCCGCGCACGCCCGTGAAGGCGACGAGCGCGGTCCGGCGCGCGTCGCGCACTCCCGCTCGGAAGGCTCGCGCGTGAAAGTGAGCAAGAAGTCCGTCGCCGCGGCATTCGCCGGCACGCGCAGCCGGATCCCCGAGCTGCACGTCCCGGTCGAACGCTTGTCGCTCGACTGTGGTGCCGTGCTCCTCGTCTCGCAGCGGAAGAGCGCGTCGATCGTCGCCGTGCAGGCGCACGTGCGCGGCGGCCCCGCGCTCGATCCGAAGGGACTCGAAGGCGCGGCGTTCCTCGCCGGCACGCTGGCCGATCAAGGCACGAAGAAGCACGACGAAACAGAGATCGCGGAAGTGCTCGAGCCGGCGGGCGGCGAGATCGGCGGCGACGCGAGCGGGCTCGCAGGTTCGATCGTGAACGGCGAGTGGCCGCTGCTCGTCGACCTGCTGTGCGAGATGCTCATCTCGCCGACGTATCCGAGCATGGAGGTCGAGCGGCAGCGCACGCGCCTCGTCGATCGGTTGACGGTCGAGCGCGACGATCCGCGGGCGCGGGGCGGGCGCCTCTTCCGCAAGCTCGTGTACGGCGATCACTGGCTCGGGCGCGCCGCGTACGGATCGCTCGAGAGCATCGCGCGCATCACACCGAAGCATCTGCGCGAGTACCACGCGAAGAACTGGGTCGCGCGGCGCGGCGTGATCGCGGTGTGCGGTGATGTCGACCCGCAGCTCGTGAAGCGCCGAATGGACCGCGCGCTGCGCAACTGGTCGAAGGGCGAACTGCTCGTGACGACGCCGCCGAAGCTGCCGGCGCGCGCGACACGCATCGGGACGTTCACGGCGAAGCGTCAACAGGTTCACCTTTTCCTCGGACACTTGGGCATCAAGCGCAACGATCCGGATTACGCGGCGCTCGTCGTGATGGACCACATCCTCGGAACCGGGCCGGGTTTCACGAACCGCATCTCGAAGCGGCTGCGCGACGAGCAGGGGCTCGCGTACTCGGTGAGCGCGAACATCCACGGATCGGCAGGTCTCTTGCCTGGGATGTTCACCGCGTACATCGGCACGTCGCCGCAGCACGTTCCGACGGCGTTGAAGGGCTTCGTCGAAGAGATCCGGCGCATCCAGGGTGAACGCGTCGCTGCCGACGAGCTCGATCTCGCGAAGAACTATCTCATCGGCTCGTTCCCGCTGGGGTTCGAACGCGCGTCGCGCCGCGCGAGCTACCTCGTGTCGGCAGAGGTGCACAAGTTCCCGGCGGACAACCTGCAGCGATTGCTCGCCGAGTTCGCCGCCGTGACGGCGGAGGACGTGCAACGCGCCGCGCGCGCGCACCTTTTCCCGGACGCGAGCTGCGTCGTGGCCGCGGGTCCGATTGGAACAGCGGCGCTCGAGCGTGCGTACCGCGTCGGGTGAGTCGTGCGCGCTGCGGCGCGAACACTTCTTGGCCGCGGAATGCGGGTCCCCTCTACTCGGAGCGTTACTTGGCTCCGACGCGCTTCGTGACGCGCTCGCGAATCGAGGCCCACTCCGCCTCGGTCCATTCCGAAGCAGGCCCTGACGCGAACCCTTCAAGAAGGAGCTCCTCGACGCGGTCGTGGGTAGCTCGTTTCTCGCGATCCTTCCGGATGAGTTCCCCGACATACTCGCTTGCGGAGGTGTACGACGAGCCCGAGACGCGCTCGTCCACGAAGCGCCGAAGCGACTTCGGGAGCGAGACGTTCATCGACGTGATCCGATCGTCGTCGGTTTCCATGAGGACCAAAGTTGGGCACGATGGCAGACCACGTCAAGCTCTGTCATCGGCCATCCCGCTGTGCTGCCCCAAACTTGGGCCTGCGCCTCGAGCAGCG
>JANLUN010000031.1:0-1354 GCA_031363505.1 Planctomycetota bacterium
GCTCGCAGATGCTCGCGCAAGCGCTGCTGAAGCGGCGCGCCACCGAGCCACAGCAGATGCCCACCCGGCATCCAGTGCGCCGCCGGTTCGTCCCAGTGCGACCACAGTGCGCGGGCGTCTGCGAGCGACGCCACCTGATCGACGGCGCCCGCGACGATCAGCCGCGCGGCATGCGGCAGTTGCGGCCTGAGCCGCAGCGGCGCCGACAGCGACCACGCTTGCGCGATCTGTTCGCGACCGAGACCCGCGCGCGCCCATTCGCGCTGGAGCCGCTCGGGCAGTTGTCCCCAGAACACGCCGGCGAGATCGACCGCGGGAATCATCGGGATCGCGCACGCGAGCGACGCATCGAGCGACGCGTAGAGCGCCGCTACGCAGCCGCCGAGCGAGAGACCGTGCACGCCCAGCGCCGGCACGCCCTGCGCGCGCAAGTAGCCCGCGATGCGCCGCACGTCCCACACCGCCTGTCCGAGCGCGGCGGCTGCGGCGAGCGGGTGCGCGTCGAAGAAACCCGAGCCCGAGACAGCGCCCGCCGCGCGCGGTCCGTGGAACGGCAGGATCACGTAGGCGATGTCGATGCCGAGCTCCCGGTGCAGCCCCGCCAGGTCGAGGCCGCGCACGCGCAGCCAGGCGAGATCCACGTTCAGCCGACCCATGCCGAAACCGTGGATCGCGATCAGTGTCGGCCGGGGTACCCCGTCGCGGTGTCGGAACAGCAGCGCATGCGCGCTTTGATTCGCCGTGTTCGCGCGGTGTGCCGCGGCGATCTCGGGATCGGGCGCTTCATACTCACTCGCGAACACCAGATGCTCGGCTGCGCCGGCGCCCGGCACATGGATCTGCGCCAGCTCGACCTTTTCGAGCGGAGGCGGTTGCAGATGGGCGTCTTCGGGTCGATCGAGCAGCCCGCGCTCACGCCAACGCGCGACCGCGCTTGCGACATCGTCCGCAGCGCGCGAGAGATCGGGCACGCGCCGCAGCAACGTGGTCGCCTCCCACACCGACGCGAGTAGCAGATCGACGCCGACGGCGACCTGCTGGGCTCGCGGATTCGCGATGTGCGCGAGGTCGCCAGCCGACCCATGGCTCTGCGCTAGCGCTTGCTGCGACGCCCGCAGCACGGTGGCAACACCGGCCGCCAGCACGAGCGCGCCCCCCATCGTGGCGCCGGAAACTGCGAGCGCGAGTCCGAAGAGCACCGCCAGCACTCCGGACCCAACCAGGCGTCGCGGCCACGGACTCGGGTTCACCGTCGCTCCTCCTCGCCGATCGCCTGCAGCTTCCACGGCGCGCCGATTTTGGCAGATCGCGTGGCCATTTCCCCAGGCATTGCCACGCAACGGTCCCGCCGCCC
>JANLUN010000375.1:0-2527 GCA_031363505.1 Planctomycetota bacterium
TCCTTCCGATCTGTGCTCTGATGATCGGCCTGGCGCTCGTGCGTTCCGAGCAGCCTTTCGAACGAGCGTGACCAAAGCGAGCGAGTTCTGCTGTCCGCGCTGCGGCGCGCCGCTCGAATCGCGCGATCCCACGTCGATCGAGTGCCGGACGTGTCCCGCGACGTTTCGGCGTGTCGACGAAATCTGGGATCTGCGCGTGTTCCCGGACCGCGAGCTCGAACCCGCGCCGCTCGAGTGCTCGGACTTCGCGTTCGCGTTCCAGTGCCACGCGTCGGGACAGCCGTACAAGTCCGTGATCGAAGCGCTGCTCTTGTCTCTCGACGACGAGCGCGCCGAACGGCTGATGCTGCTCCTGCGCGAGTCGCGCGGCGCGTGGCATCCCTTGCTCGCGGTGCACGGAGGTGAGTGCCTGTTCCTCGGCAACGCGCTCTCGGGGACGATCACGCCGCTCGCGAACGCCGGCTTCCACGTCACCGTTCTCGATCCGTCGCGCGAGCGCGTGCGCTTCGCGTCGATGCGCAGCGCGACGCACTCGCCGGGTCGCGTGCGCGCGTTGATCGGCGGCGATGGGTCGCGGCTTCCGTTCGCGGACGGAGCATTCGACTTGGTCGTGCAAGAAGACGGTCTCCCGGACGCTCACGGTGCTTTCGGTCACGACGTCGGCGAGTGTCTGCGCGTTGCGCGCGGTGAGGTGGCGCTCAGCGCCGACAACCGGTTGGCGTACAAGCGATCGAGCGGCAAGCGCGCGGACTTTCGCGTGACTAGTCCGCTCGCCTACGCGCGCGCGATCCTCGGCCGGCGCGGCGAGCGCACGCTCGCCGGCTATCGGCGAATGCTCGCCGCGCCCGAGTTCTCTCCCGCGCGCGCCTTCGCGCTCGCCCCCGACGCGCGCGATTTCACGCACGTCGTCGGAATCGACGCGCCGACGCCGCGGCTCACGATCGGTCCGCTGGAGCGCAAGAATCGCGTCAAGCTCCTCGCACGCAAGCTCGGGTTGTTCCCCGTTCTCACGCCGTCGTTCGCGCTGATCACGGCGCGGCGCAATGGCCCCGCCGAGAGCCCGCGCATCGATCGCATCCTGGCCCAGCTCGCGGAACACATCGGCGAGCCGACACCCGCGATCGAGCAGCTCGTCGCGACGCGCCGGAACACGGCGGTGATCCACACGAGCGATGCGGATCACGACACGGGGCGCTGGACGCTGCACATTTCGCTGTGTCCGAACAACGTGCCCGAGTTCGAGTGGCACGCGCGCTCGCTCGCCGATCTTCGCGAGCGCTTTCCGGCGCTGCCTGTTCCGGAGCCGCTATTCGCGGGCCGAATCGACGGCATCGCGCTGACGTGCGAACGCCGCATCCCGGGTTGGAGCGCGGCGCAGATCGGCGGCGGTGGGCCGCTGGCCACGATGCTCGCGGAGACCGCCGCCCACCTCGCGCGGCTCGTCGTTCGCCGCGCCGCGCCGCTCACCGCCGAAGAGTTCGACGCACGGATCGCACCGCGTTTCGAGCTCGTCGCGCGCCACGCCGCCGTGCCATCGACGATCGCGAACCTCGAGCGCTTGTGCGCTGCGACGCGCGAGCGTCTCGTCGGCCGTCCGCTCCCGCTCGTGCGCTGCCACGCGGACCTGCGCAGCAAACACGTCCAAGTGGACGAGGACGGTCACGTCCTGGCGTATCTCGACTGGAGCACGAACGAGCCCGAGGGACTCCCCTACTACGACCTCTTGCACCTGATGATCCATCAGCAGAAGCGCGAGGACGGATGCTCTGCCGGCGATGCGTGGCGACGCGTGTGTGCTCGCGAGGAGCTGCGCGATCACGAGCGCGCGTGTCTCGATTGGTATACGCGAACGGTCGGCCTCGAGAGCGACGTCGCGCGCGCGATCGAGGCGATGTACCCGGTTCTTATCGGAGCGATGGTCGAATCGAACTGGGAGTACAGCCGTCCGCGCTGGCTCCACCGGCACTTCGGCCTGTGAGGAACGTCAGGCGTCGCGCGCGAGACGCAGGCCGCTAAACTGCCAGCGCGCCGTCGGCGGGAAGAAGTTCCGATACGTCGCGCGCACGTGCGCGCGCGGCGACACGCACGATCCGCCGCGCAGGACCATCTGGCTGCACATGAACTTGCCGTTGTACTCGCCGAGGACGCCTTCGATCTCGCGGTATCCCGGGTACGGCGAGTACGCGCTCTGCGTCCATTCCCACACGTCGCCGAACATCCCGCTCGACCCCTTCGACAACGGCCGCGGGTGAAGCGCGTCGCTCTCGAGCAAGTTGCCGTCGACGGGCAGCGCGACCGCAGCCACCTCCCATTCAGCTTCGCGCGGCAGCCGCGCGCCGGCCCAGCGCGCGAACGCGTCCGCTTCGAAGTAGCTGACGTGCGACACGGGTTCGCTGGGATCGAGCTCGCACATCCCGCCGAGCGTGAACACCGTCCAACGATCGCCAGCGCGCTCCCAGTACAGCGGCGCCGACCAGCCGCTCTGCTGCACCGCGGCCCAACCGTCGGACAGCCACAGAGTCGGCCG
>JANLUN010000376.1:0-4391 GCA_031363505.1 Planctomycetota bacterium
CGATCGGCCGGGATCTCCCACAGCTCCTTGATGCCCGTGCCGTACGTCTGCGGGTTCTGACCTTGCGCGAGCCCGTGGCGCTTCACGAGGTGCTTCACGAGATGTCCGCGCGGTCCCTCGCCGAACACCGTCACCTTCCCCTTCACGTTCATGCCGGCTTGGAAGCTCGACTTCGGCTGGCCGTGCTTGTCGATGCCGCTGTCGCGCGTTTGCACGCCGACGACGCGCTCAGACGCGCCGCTGCCTTCGAACAGGATCTCGGCCGCGGCGAAGCCCGGGTAGACCTGCACGCCCGCGGACTCGGCCTGTTCCTTCATCCAGCGCACGACGTGGTTCATCGACACGATGAAGTTGCCGTGGTTCTTGAGCTGCGGCGGAACGAGCACGCCCGATACGCGCCGGCTCGATCCCTTCGGGAACATCACCTCGAGCGCGTCCCACGTGACTTCGCTCTCGACGGGACAGCCGCGCTCGCGCCAATCGGGGAAGAGCTCCGCCATACCACGCGGGTTCATCACGGCGCCGGACAGCGTGTGCTCGCCGACGTCGGCGGCCTTCTCGAGCACGAGCACCGTCTTGTCCGTGAGATTGCGCGCAGCGAGCAACCGTTGGAGATGGATCGCGCACGCGAGATTCGCGGGGCCGGCGCCGACGAGGAGGACGTCGACCTCGAGCTCGTCGCGCGCGACGTCCTTGATGTTCAGCGAGTATTGACGGGGTTCGGTCATGTTCGCGAAGGCGACCACTATTACGTCGCGCGAGGGCACGGACAAGGACCGTCGCCGCTGACTCGGCTCCGGGCGCCGAGTACGATCGCTCGCCCGCATGGTCTTCAGCACGCCGGTGTTCGCGTTCTTGTTCCTGCCGCTGGCGCTGCTTCTGCACGCCGTGGCCGGCAAGCGCCTGCGCAATACCGCGCTGCTGCTTCTCAGCCTGCTGTTCTACGCCTGGGGCAGCTCGTACGACGTGCTGCTCATGCTGGCGACGATCGCCGCCAACTGGTGTTTTGGACTCTGGATCGAGCGCGCGCGCGCGCATTCACCGAGCCGCCTGCCCGTGACGCTGGCGACGGTCTTCAACCTCTCCGTCCTGTCGTTCTACAAGTACACGAACTGGGCGTGGGAGAACCTCGTCGCGCTCTTCGCCGCGTGGGATCTGCCGACGGCGTGGCTCGGACAGAGTCCCGGCGTCCACATGCCGCTCGGGATCTCGTTCTTCATCTTCCACGCGCTCTCCGCCGTGATCGACGTGCACCGCGGCGAAGCGCGGATCACGAAGAACCCGCTCGATTTCGGGCTGTACATCGCCTGCTTTCCACAGCTCGTCGCCGGCCCGATCGTGCGCTACCACGATGTCGCCGAGCAGCTCTACTCGCGCCGCGTGACCCTCGACGGATTCGCGTACGGCGTGCGCCGATTCGTCGTCGGCCTCGGCAAGAAGGTGCTGATCGCGAACTCGACGGGGCTGCTCGTCGACGAGATCTTCGGCTTGCCGCCGGAGCAATTGAACTTTGCGGCGGCGTGGCTCGGCGTGATCGGCTGGTCGATCCAGCTGTACTTCGACTTCTCCGGTTACTCCGACATGGCGATCGGCCTCGCGCGGATGTTCGGCTTCACGTACCGCGAGAACTTCGAGTACCCGTACATCTCGCGCAGCATCACCGAGTTCTGGCGGCGCTGGCACATCAGCCTGTCGAGCTTCTTCCGCGACTACCTCTACATCCCGCTGGGCGGCAATCGCCGCGGTCCGCTGCGGACGTACGCGAACCTCGTCACGGGGTTCCTGCTCACCGGACTGTGGCACGGCGCGTCGTGGAGTTTCGTCGTGTGGGGCGCGTACCACGGCACGCTGCTCATCGTGGAACGCGTCGGTTTCGGCCGCTGGCTCGAGAAGCACCGCGTGCTCGCGCACGTCTACTTCTTTTTTGCCGTCACCGTCGGTTGGGCGATCTTCCGAGCGGACGATCTCCCCTACGCCGCCGGAATCGTGCGCTCGATGTTCGATCCGTTCGCCGCGAGCACGCGCATCCATCCGGCGCTGCTCTTCTTGAATGGCGAGCGCGTCGCCGCGCTGCTCGCCGGCTGCGTGTGCATGTTCCCGTGGGTGCACTGGGCGCGCGGTTGGCGAGAGCTGCCGGCGCGCGCACCGGTGTTCGGTCGTCTCGCGATCGCGGCCGACTTCGGACTCGTCCTGACGTTCGGCGCATCGCTGCTCGCGGTCGCGGCCGGCACGTTCAACCCGTTCATCTACTTCCGCTTCTGAACATGGGTGCCACGAGCCGTCTACGCGATGCGTTGCTCGTCAGCGCGTTCTTCGTCGGCATCCTCGCGCCGCTGTGCGACCAGTTCCTCCGTCCTGCCGGCGACTCGCGCGCCGAGTTCCGCACGCTCGCGCCGTTTCCGGAGCCGCCGGCGACGCTCGCCGAGATCGACGAGTTCCCGCCGCAGTTCGACGCCTGGTATCTCGATCACTTCGGCTTGCGCGAGCCGATGCTGCGCGGACTAAATGCGACGAAGTGGTTCGTACTGCGCACCTCGCCCACGCGCAACCTCTTGCTCGGTCGCGAAGACAACGTGTTCAGCACGACCGCGTTCGCCCTGGAGGATCACCGCGGCGCGATGCCGCTGCTCCCCGGCCACCTCGATGCGTGGCGGCGCACGCTCGAGCGCCGACGCGACATGCTCGCGGCGCGCGGCATCCAGTACGTGTTCGCGATCTCGCCCTACAAGACAGAGGTCTATCCCGAGCTCCTTCCCGCCGGGTACGACTCCGTCGGCATGCGACGCATCGATCAATTGATCGAGCATCTCGCGCGCACGTCGAGCTTCCGCATCCTCGATCTGCGGCCCGCCGTGTGCGAGGCCCGCGCCGCGGACACGCCCGTGGACCGCGCCTACTACACGCTCGGGACGCACTGGACCGATCGCGCGGCGCACGTCGGCTACGTCGAACTCATGCGCCACATTGGGACGCTGTTCCCCGGCGTCACTCCCCTTCCGGATGCGGCCTTCGAGACGCATGCGACGGACGTCGGCGGCGAGAACTGGGCCGGTCGCTTGTACCTCAGCGGTCTCTTGGCGCAGCAGAGCGTCGATTGGACGCTGCGCGATCCGCGCGCACGCTCCACGGATGATCCGGAGCGCGCGACCACGTTCGTCTCCGAGTGCGAAGGCGAGACGCGTCCGCGCGCGCTCGTGTACCACGACTCGTTCACGCTGCCGATGCGGCCGTGGCTCGCCGAGCACTTCTCGCACCTCGTCTGTCATTGGGCGACGGAGCTGCAGCTCACGGACGTCGAGTCCGCGCGTCCCGACGTCGTGATCCAGCTCATCAACGGCTTCACGCTGATGCAGATCGAGCCGCACGCGACGCGCGCCGAGGACGACGGAGCGCGCGAGCGGCGTTTCGAACAGGCCAGTCGCGTCCTGTGGCGGTTCGAGCCCGCGCAATTTCCGGGCGGACTGATGGCCGACGACGCCGGCCTGATGACTTTGGACGGTGACGTCGTCGCGCTCGAGCGCACGCAGGTGAAGAGCCTCCTCCACCTGCCCGAGCTCGACTACCCGCCGGGCGAAGATCTGCTGGTGCGCATCGACCTCGATCAGGCCGAGGCGGGAATCGTCCAGCTCCAGTATCGAACGCGACGTTGGCCGCGCCTGGGTCGCTTCCAGAGCATCGAAGCGGAGCGCCATCCTGGAAGAGACGCGCTCGTGCTCGAACTCTCCGAGGCCGAATTCGTGGGACGGTTCGCGCTGTGGCTCGGCGGGCGAGTGGGAACGGTCCGCATCCACTCGATCGAGGTTCGCTCCGCGCGGCCGGAGATTCCGGGGGAGCGCCCACGCGAGGATCGTTGATCCGTCCGCACACGGACCGCGCGTCCGTGAGTACCGATCGATCAGCGCGGTCGATCAGCGCGGCGCGGCGAGCCACGCGCGGGCTTCCATCACGAGCGGGTCGACTTCAGCGGACGCCGGGCCGAGCGCCGCGACTTTGATCTCGACGATGCGCTCGTACGAGGCGCGCACGGCTTCCGCATCGCCAATTTCCCGTTGCAGCGCAGCCATGCGAGCCCACAACGTTGCTTCGTTTGGCTCCATCTCCAGCGCGTGGATCAACTGATCGATCGCTTCGGACGGACGGCCGGACGCGGCGTACGCGAGGCTCAGCATCCGCCGCCCTTGCAGGATCTGCGGCTCCGCCGCGACGAACGCCTCGAGCTCCGTGCGCGCTTCGTCGATTCGGCCGAGCTGGAGCAGCACGACGCCGTGGTGCAAGCGCCAGCTCGGGTTGACGAGCTCGGCGGCGCGTCCCATCGCCAGCCCGGTCTCGATCTCCTGGAGCGCGCGCTCGCACGCTGCCCGCCGCGCGGCTTCGTCGCCGCTGGCTTGCAG
>JANLUN010000378.1:0-2047 GCA_031363505.1 Planctomycetota bacterium
CGAGGAGCGGGTTTTCGACGAGCTCCTGCTCGATGCGCTCCTGCAGGTCCGGCCAGTTCAACTGGAGGATCTGCATGGCCTGAATCATCTGCGGCGACTGCAGAAGGCGCTGCTCGAGGCGCGCCGATTGATTCAAACCAAGTCTCACGTCAGGGCTTTCGTCGGATGTGCGGCGCCGGGAAGGCGCCCGCACGACCATCGCAGTATAGAACGACCCGACGCCTGATGCCGCGCTGCGGCACGGCAATTGGGTGGTCCAGTGAATAGTCGCCACGCGCGTCTCGGCGACCGGGCGTTCGGCAGGTTCCGCCCAGGGGGTCGGTCCGTCAGGGCGATTGGTAGCGCAGGCTGAGCGCCATCGGCCCTTCGACGTCGAGCGCGCGCTGTTCCGGACCGCCGGCGGTCGCGCGCGCCGTCCCGGACTGAACGGAACGATTGAGGACTTGGAGTCGACCGAGCTGCGCCGTCTCACGCGAGAGCTCCGTGTTCGGCTCGCTCTCGGCGGCCCAGAACGCGCACTGTGCGACGCCCGATTGCGCGAGCGCGCTCACGGCGACGCCGTCGAACGTGGACTCGATCTCTGGCGAGGGCATCCAAGTTTGCGGAGCGATGTCGGCCCTGTACCCGACGAGCCAGCAGCGCTCCGTTCCGATCCAGATGCGGGCGGGTGTGCCTTCGCACAGCGGAACGCTCGCGCGCGCTGCGCCGGAGCGAACGTCGAGCCTTCCGGCGCGCGCGCGCGACGACTCCGCGCCTTTGACGAGCGCGCGTGCTTCTCGGACTGCGTTCGCGTCCGCGCGCGGGACGAACAGGAGATCGTTCGTCCAATACAGCGGCGGCCGGCTGGATCCGCGCGGAGCAGCGCTCGCGGAGCGCGCCGCTTCGAGCGCGACGGCGAGCGCGGACGCGGGCAAGGACGCCTGTGTGCCGCTGCTCTCGCCGAGCATGGCGTCGACGTCGAGACCGTGACCGGGGCCGAACGGTGGAAGTGTCGTGGGCTCCGTCGCGAGCAGCGAGAGATCGATCAGCGACCAACCGGCCGTCTCGCCTTCCTTCGGTTCGAGATCCGCGCGCGCACTGGCCCGTATGCTCAAGTTCCACTCGCTGGTGGAAAGCGCCGGATCGACGAGCGTCGCCTCGAGCGCTTGACCGCTCTCCACGACGCCGGCGAACACGATCTGCGCCGAGTGGACGACCGGCTGTTGCAACTCTCCGAGGTCGACGGTCTTCGGATCGAACACTTCGATCGACGCCAGCTCCGCGAGATCGAGAAGACCGGCGAGGTGGACGCGCCGTCCGCCGTCGACGCGCGCCGCGCGCACGTGAACCGTGGTTCCGAAGACAGCGGATCCCATCACGGGGCGCGCGACGCCGCTGCTCGCGGCCACGTCGACTTCGAAGTCGGCCACGTACGACTGCGACCCGCGCCGGCCGACGGAGGTCGACTCTCCGGACCGCACGCGCTTTTCGTAGCGGGCCGGCACGGCCTTGTGCACGTTGTCCGAGCTCGGACGGCCGGGGGTCAGGACGATCTCGAGATCGATCGTGAGCGCGTCGCCGGCTCGCTCCAGCTCGGAAACGAGAGCGCGCGCAGCGGCGACCGCCGCGGCATCGCCGCGCACGAGGATCTCGGGGGCGCCACGAAAGAATTCGAGCTTCAGACCGCGCGCCCGCGCATCTTCCTCGAGCATCTGGCCGACGAGCGCGAGCGGGAGTCGCGGCGGCGCTTTTTCGAGCTCGCCGCGGCCGCGGGCATTGGGCACGCGCAGGTGGCTGACGCCGTAGAGCGGCGGCGGCGACTGCGACGTGATGCGCTCGGCGCACAGCGCGGGAATCGGAAGCGGCGTCCAATCGTCGCCGCTCGGAGCGACGCACATCGACAAGGCGATCGCAGCCAGCATCGTGCCTTCTCTTTCCAGCTTGGAGCGTCGGGAAGCCGGACACGGCGAGCTCGAGGCTCGACGCGGGAGCGGCACTTTGGCAACTATAAGGAGGCCCGGATCGAACGGCTACACGCCCGGTTACTTGGATGCCAAGCGGCCGATCC
>JANLUN010000039.1:0-1882 GCA_031363505.1 Planctomycetota bacterium
TGGCGGCGGCGCGGTGTGGATCAGCGGCGCGCCGGGCAGCGGAAAGTCACGCCTCGTGAACGAGTTCGCGGCGCGAGCGCGCACGCGCGACAACCCGCCGCTCTACCTCTACGGGCGTTGTCGTGAGCTCGACGAAGAGCGTCCGTGTCAGCCGGTGCTCCGTCTACTTGAACGCTGGTTGCGTCTGCCTTCGGGCACTGGCTTGAAGGAACGCGAGCGCGAGTTGCTCGCGAAGCTCGTTCCGCCACGCGTGGCGATCACGCTCGAGCAAGCGCTCGATCCGGACTTCGAAGGCAGCTCACCACTCGCGCTGCCCGTCGCGCTCTCGAGCTGGCTGGCTCTCCTCGGTCACCAGATCCCGCTGATCATCTTCCTCGACGACTTGAACTTCGCCGACGAAGGGACGCTCGCGGTGCTCGCGCTCGTCGCGGAGAAGCTGCGCGGCTCTGGGATGCTCCTCATCTTGGGGCTGCGCGAGAGTGTCCCCGCGCGTCGCGCCGAAGCGTTGAAGACGCTCCGCGAGCGCCTCGCGGCGCACGTCGGCGTGCGCGAGATCACGCTCGCGCCGCTCGACGAGGAAGCGGTGCTCGCGCTCGTGCGCCAATTGTTCCATCACTCGGCGCCGCGCCTGCGCCTCGCGACCGTGCTGTGGCAACGCAGCCGGGGCAATCCCGGTCTCATCTCCGAGATCGTGCGCAACTTGATCGCGCGCGGCGGCGCGCGTGCGAGCGACGACGGCGCCGGGTTGCTGCTCGAGATCTCGCCGGACGATTTGCCGCTGCCCGGATCGCTGCAGAAGGCGATCGGCGAGTCGTACAAGCAACTCCCGGCCGGCGACCGCAGCTGGCTGCGCCGGTTGGCGGTGGTCGGCGGCCGCATCGAGACCGATTTCTTGCTGCGCGCGTTCCGCGACTCCAAGCGCGCGGACGTCGACGCAATGCTCCTGCGTCTCGTGCGCTCCGGTTGGCTCGTTCCCGTCGGCGGACGTTATCGATTCACTCGGCCGGCGCTGCGCGAGACGGTGTACCGCAGTCTTTCGCGCGAGCAGCGTCAGCCGCTGCACGCCGCCGCCGCGGCGGCGCTCCGACCGGCCGAAGGCGAGCACAACTCGCTCGAGGAAGCATTTCAGCTCGCGTTCCATCTGCGCGCCGCGCGCGAGCACGACGCGCTCGTGCACGTCTTGCCGGAGCTTCTCCCGCGCCTCCTCCGCGGGGGACAGCCGCAGCGAGTACACGCGCTCTCGCTCTGGGGCCTGGAAGCGATCGATGCGCTGCCGAAGTCGCAAGAGCTCGATCGATTGCGCGTGAGCTTGCTCGAGTCCGCCGTCGACGCCGCCGACCGTCTCGGATTCCGCAAGGGTCAGCGCGAGTTGCTCGATCGCCTCACCGACCTCGATTTCGATCCGGCGCTCGACCCCGAGACGGTCGGCCGCGTGTACTTGCTGCACGGACGCTACGCCGTGAGCACTGGGCAGTACGGCCTGGCGCGCGGGATGCTCCGCAACGCGGTCGAGATGTTCGAGCGCTCCGGCAAGAAGCTCGAAGCGAGCGAGTCCGTGCGCCGTTTGTCGCTCGTGCAAGGTCACGTCGGAGAGCTCGAGGACGCGCGCAAGCTCGCACGTCAGGCGATCTCCACGTCGCAACACGATGCACAGCGCGCGCTCGCGCACCTCGCGCTCGGGACCGTCGACATCCTCGAGGACCAGTTCGAACCGGCGCTCAAGAACTCCGACCGCGCGCTGCACTTGCTGCGCGGCGCACCGAACTTCCACTTGCCGGGCGCGTACGCCGCCGCCTACATGCTGCGCGCGCGCGTGTACCGCGCGTCGGGTAGTCCCGCGCGCGCGCTGGCGTCGGCCAGCCGCGCCGTCGAGCTCGCGCGC
>JANLUN010000408.1:0-23524 GCA_031363505.1 Planctomycetota bacterium
CGACAGGACGACGTACGACGCAGAGCTGACTTCGCAGTACGACGCGGGGCTGGCACGAGTGAACGACGAAGAGAATCGCGCGCGTCGAGACGCTGCGAAGCGGCTCGCCGAAGTTGGATGAACCTGCGGGTTGCGCGACACGAACCGCGCAGGTCGTTCGCGTCGCACGCCGGCGCCGCCGGCGTTATCCTCTGCGCGATCATGATCGCGGCGGAAGTGGCGAAATTGGTAGACGCGCAGGACTTAGGATCCTGAGGGGCAACCCGTGGGGGTTCGAGTCCCCCCTTCCGCACCACACTCGCGTCGTGGGTCCACGCCTCGTGCACGTTTCGAGGAGCAGCAACGCATGTCGATCGTGAACTTCACACCGATACCCGCTTTGATCGGCGGGATCCTGATCGGTCTCGCGGCGACGCTCGTGTTGCTGCTCAACGGCAAGCTCGCCGGGATCAGCGGCATCGTCGCGCGCATCGTGAGACCCGTGCCGGGTGACACGGCGTGGCGCGCCCTGTTCTTGATCGGGATGGTGGCCGGCGGAGCGCTGGCGTTCGCCGTCTGGCCGTCGACGTCCGCATTCGAGCTCGACGCGAGTTGGCCGCGCATCTTGATCGGCGGATTGCTGGTCGGGATTGGAACGCGCGTCGGCGGCGGGTGTACGAGCGGTCACGGCGTGTGCGGAATCTCTCTCGGCTCGCGCCGATCGATCGTCGCGACGCTTGTGTTCATGGCGACTGGGTTCGCGACGGTGTACGTGCTCCGACACGTGCTCGCGGGAGGGATGTCTTCATGAACCGATCGGCATGGTTTCTTCTGCCCGGCATCGTGTTCGGCGTCGGCCTCGCGATCTCCGGCATGACGAACCCGGCGAAGGTGATCGGATTCCTCGATTTCTTCGGCCAGTGGGATCCGAGCTTGGCGTGTGTCATGGGCGGCGCGATTACGAGCTTCGTCGTCGGCAACTTCCTCGTGCCAGCCCCGCGTCGTACTGCGAAGTCAGCTCTGCGTCGTACGTCGTCCTGTCGAAACCGTGCTTCCCGCGGAAGTCCTTGAGGAAGTGGTTGCGCTTGCGATCGAGCGCGTCCTGTCGCTCGATCCAGTCGCGCATCATGTTCCGAACTCGGTCGAGCGCTGCCGGCTCGAGCTCCTCGCGCCACAACTCGAGAAAGAGTTCGCGTCCGCGATCGCCCAGGTCGAGCACGACGGACGCCTTCTCGCCGAGTCCGCAGTTGCCCGTCGCGCTCGACTTCGGTGGGAGCAGAGAACCGACGGCCGCCTGCGATGCACGCGATCGGTACACGGCTTCGCGCAGGAATGCGTCGGCCAAGTCCGCGCGTTTCGATTCCATTGCGCGAGTGGCGATTGCTTCCGAGTGACGTCTGCTTCGATGGAGCGCGAGCCCGGATCCTTGGTTCGATCGGTTCAGTGGCGCTCGATCGACTCAGCAGTACTGGTTGAACGCTTCGGTGAGCGACTTCGCGACCGTCGCGGGATCTTTTCCCTCGATGTCCTGACGCTGGATCATCTTCACCAGCTTGCCGTCCTTCATCAGCGCGATCTGCGGCGAGCTCGGTCTGTACGGCTTGAAGTACTCGCGCGCTTTCTCGACCGCTTGCGTTTCCATGCCGGCGAACACCGTGACGATGTGGTCCGGCTTCTTCTGATTCATCAGCGAGAGCCGCAGGCCCGGGCGCGCTCCACCGGCGGCGCAGCCGCACACGGAGTTGACGAAAACGAGCGTCGTGCCCGGTTGCTTCAGCGCCGCGTCGACATCAGCCGGGGTTTTCAGTTCTTGGGCACCGAGGCGAGTGACTTCCTCGCGCATGGGCTTCACAAGTTCAGCGTCGTACATGGCAGTCCGTGGATGGGCGGGTGATGTGTCGGAATCCCGCGTCGTGCGGGAGGCTTCAAAGGAGTGCGGTCAGTCTAACGACGACAGAGGTCGTAGGCGGAACGATTCTCCGCTAGACGTAAGGCTTGAACGCGGCTGGCTCAAGGTGAGTCCTCGTGCATGTCCGCACGAAACCTCCCGCTCGATCAGGACAAGTGCGACGTCGACGGCGGCGCGAACGCGTCAGGCGGTGCCCTCGTCACGCGTCGATTCGTCTCGCGCGAGTTCACTTTTCGTCGCGCCCAGGCCAGAGGTGCTCGCGACGCTCTTGCATCTCAGCGACGAGCTCGCGCACGAGCGCGTCCTCTCCGAGCAGGAAGAGCGCGTCGAAGTTGAGCTGACACACCGCGCACACGGGGCGCACGCCGCGGTAGCTCATGATGTCGGCTTGTTCGAGCACGACGTCTTCCAAACCGTACTGCTGCGCGTGAAGCGGGACACCGGCTTCGTCGAAGCCGAAGAAGCGTTTCACTTCGGCCGGCGTGCGTCGGCACAAGTAGCAGTGATCGCGGTTGCCCGTGCGGTCGAGCGCGGCGAAGTACTCGTAGAAACGTTCGTCGATCGCCATCAGCGCCGCTCCAGGCTTCTCACTTCGACGCGCAGCGGCGCTTTCGGATCGTCCGTCAACGCGTAATCGATCCGTCGGATGCGCGTGCCGAAGGCCTTCGCGAGCTCCCCGATCTCCGCGTCGAGCTGCGCTGTCGCAGCCTTCGCGTCGTGAGCAACAGGCATGACGACCGCCGCAACACCGCCACCGCGCGCGGTGCGCGCCACCGCGCGCACGAACTTGCCCGCGAATCGCCCGGTCTCGGTGATCTCGTCGTCGATGAGCTCCGCCGCCTGCGTGCGCAAGTGCCAGAGGATGAAGTCGACGCGCGCATCGTCGTACAGGCGTTCGAAGTCGGTCTCGATGAACTCTTCGAGCACGCGTCCGCCGCGTCCCGCGTGGATCAAGCTCACGTGCGGTTGGATGTGACGAAAGTGGAACGCGAGGAAGCGATCGGCTACGCGGTACGTTCCGCGACGCGAGCGCAGCGGATCGGGATCGGTGAGCGGCACTTCGCGTTCGACGAGCGACAGCTCGCGCATCGTCGACAAGTACTTGTTCGCAGTCGTCGAATCGACGCCGACCGTGAGCGCGATGTCACCGACCTTCTCGACGCCGCGCGCGACCGCAGCCAGCAAGCTGTTGTACGTCGCCGGATTGGAGAGCTCCGATCGCAGCAGGAACTGCACTTCGTCGAAGAGAAAACCCTCCGGCCGGAGGCATTCCTTCATGATGTTCTCGCGCAGCGAGCGCTGGTCGTCGAAGCGCCGGAGATAGGCGGGCATTCCGCCTAAACACGCGTACGCGAGCACTCGATCGTGCATGTCCCAGCGCGGAAAGAACGGCAGCGCGTGATCGGGCGTCAGCGGCTCGAGCTTCCGTTGCGCGGTTCGTCGGCCGAACAGCGGCGAACGTTCGGCCAAGATCTCTTCCTCCATGAACGAGATCTGACTGCCGCACAGGACGAGCTTCAGGAGGCTCTTCTTGCCGCGCGTGTCCCAGAAGCGTTGCAGCTCGGAGGGGAGACCCTTGCTCGCTTCGCACAAGTACGGGAACTCGTCGAGCACGACGACGAGCCGTTCGTCGCGCGCGCGCTCGGCCACGAAGTTCAGCGCCGAAGTCCAATCGGGGAACTCGACGCTCGCCGCGAGCGGATCGTCGAGGCTCTCGTGCAGCGCGTTTCGAAACGCGCGCAGGTTGTCCTTCTCGCGCACCTGCGCCGCGAGGAAATACACCGCTCGTCGGTCGCGACAGAACTGCTGCAGGAGCTCGGTCTTGCCGACGCGACGGCGGCCGTAGAGCACGAACAGCTCCGGCCGCTCCGAGTCGTACAGCTCCTCGAGGAAATCCGACTCCCGCTGCCGTCCGATGAACATGCGGGGAGGCTATACGGGCCGGTATTATACCTGCAAGTATATTGAGGTTCCGCAGCCCGACCCGCGCCGCCCGGAGCCGCTTTTTCCGCAGCCGGAGCCGCGCGCTGGGCCTAGAACGCGGCGTCGAGCCGCACCATCGGCGAGCTGCCCGTGAGCCACTTCGAGCCATTGGCGCCGACGAGGATGCCCTGCGCCTGGCGCACGATCGCCTGCACGCCTGGCCCGAGTTCCGTCACCGGGAGATGAGTCTCGAGAAAGCCGCCGGCATCGAGGACGCCGATGAACTTGGCCCTCAGCGGCAGGTCCAGCACGAGAAGCGGTCCGTGGAGCGACGGCACGTAGGCGTAGGACGACCCGGTCGAAATGCCCAAGTACGTCCGATCTCCCGGAAGTCCTCGGAACGACACATGGAGCGCTCCGCCCTCGCTCGCGCACGCGATCGGAGACATGGAACGCGCGGTCCCGGGCATCACTTCGATCTGCGGTATTCCGGCGGATGAACCGCTCGCGTAGCCGCCACCGGGCGAGCCGTTCGGCGCGCTCGCGCACGCGTTCGCTCCTCCAAGTCCGCCAAGCCCCCCTTGCATTGCGTTGTCGAGCAAGCGGACGGTGGAAGGCTCCTCGAACGAAGCGTGCCAGGCGAAGAGACCGAGTCCACCGGAACCTCCCGCCGATGCGGCATCGACTGGATTGCCGCAGACACCGTTCAACCCCGGTCCACCGCGTCCGCCTGTGATGCGGCACCCCGAAACGAAGAGCGTGGAGCTGCGGCAGTCGATCCCTTCCAGTCCTTCTCTCCCAGGGCCATTGCCCACGCCGTTCATGAACCACGGGTCGCCGTCGGGGCCTCTGCCGCCGCGGACGATCGTGTTGAAGAGAGAGACGACGCTCTCGCGAATGTTCATGCCTTGGGAGCCGCCGTGCTGTGCATCCTCGGCTCCCTCGATGCGGCAAGAAATGAACGCGACATTGCGACAAGCGGTGACATACACCGTCGGCAGCGGTGGATAGTTCAGTGTGGTGAACGTCTCGCCGCCGAACGTCGAGTCGACGATCCGAACCGGTCCGTCGCATACGCTGCATTCGAGGCTCCCTCCGGTCGACGCGGATCGCAGTCCAGCGATCGTCACTTGCTGCGACGCCGAAATGTCGGTGATCAAGATGGCGCCGGGTCGGATATCGGCACCGGCCTCGCCGATGATCGTCACCGACTTGTTCGCCACGAACACTCCCGCGTACGAACCGGCGCGAACGAGCACCACGTCGCCGTCGTGTGCTGCGTCCACGGCGAGTCCAATCTGCGAATACGGTGCGCCGCTGGGAGCGACGACGAGCACGTCCGCTCGACCGACGCACGCGATCCCTGCGATGACGACGAGCTGAGCCGCTGAAAACAACGAGCCGCGGAGCGACATGGGACGCCTCCTTGGGAGTTTGCCCTGATCTGAGCGAGCACCGTCCAGTCCGAATCGTGCGAACCGGACGTTCGCGATCCTATCCCCAAGCGAAGGTTCCCGCGACCGATCCGCCCGAGGGCTGGCTGAAATCGCCCGCGGTCGCGCTCAGCACGGATTAGGTGTGCGCGAGCTGCTCCTCGGGTTCGCGCGAGCGACCCTCGACCGAGAACTTGCCGTCCCTGAAGTCGATCCACGCCGTGCCGCCGCGCTCGACCCTGCCGCTGAGGATCGCGTCCGCGAGCGGATTCTGGACGTGCTTTTGGATCGCACGCTTCAGCGGCCGAGCGCCGTACTCCGCGTCGTAGCCCTCGACAGCGAGCTGATCCTTCGCCGCATCGGAGAGCTCCAAGCTGATCTCCTGCTCGGCGAGGTGCTTCGCAAGACGCTCGAGCTGCACGTCGACGATCGAACGGATCTGCTCCGGCTTCAACGCCTCGAAGACGAGGATGTCGTCGAGTCGATTGATGAACTCGGGTCTGAAATGGCCGCGCACTTGGCCTTCGCTGCGCAGGTTGCTCGTCATCAAGACGAGCGTCTGCGTGAAGTCCACCGTGCGACCCTTGCCGTCGGTCAATCGTCCGTCGTCGAGGAGCTGCAGGAGCACGTTGAACACGTCCGGGTGCGCCTTCTCGACTTCGTCGAAGAGCACGACCGAGTGCGGCTTGCGTCGCACCGCTTCCGTCAGGCTGCCGCCTTCGTCGTAGCCGACGTAACCGGGCGGCGCGCCGATCATGCGGCTCACCGCATGCTTCTCCATGTACTCGCTCATGTCGACGCGGATCATGTTCTTCTCGTCCTCGAACAAGAACTCCGCGAGAGCGCGCGCGAGCTCCGTCTTGCCGACGCCCGTCGGGCCGAGCAGCAGGAACGATCCGAGCGGCCGCGTGGTCTCTTGCAGGCCCGCACGCGCGCGCCGAACGGCTTGACTGATCGCCTCGATGGCGTGACGTTGTCCGATCACGCGCTCCGCGATGCGATCCTCCATGTGGGTGAGCTTCTCGCGCTCAGTCTCGAGCAAACGCGTCGCGGGAATCCCCGTCCAGCGGCTGACGACCTGCGCGATGAGCTCGGCATCGACGGCTTCCGGGAGAAGCGCGCCGTTCTGCTGCACCGCGCCGAGCTTCGCGACGGCGGCTTCGAGGTTCTTCTGCGCTTGCGGCAACTCCCCGTAGCGGATCTGCGCGACGCGATCGAAGTTGCCTTCGCGTTCCTTGCGCACGGATTCCTCGCGCAAGTTCTCGATCAAGAGCTTCCCGGCGCGGATCGCCGTGATCAGTTCCTTCTCGGCCGTCCATCGTGATCGCAGCGCACTGGCTTCTTCGTTCAGCTCGGCCAGCTCCGACGCGATGCGCTCGACGCGCTTCTTCGTCTCGCGGCCGTCTTCCTTGGCGAGCGCAGTCTTCTCGATCTCCAGCTGGCGGATTTTGCGTTCGATGGTGTCGAGTTCGGGCGGCAACGAATCGATCGCCGAGCGCAGTTGAGCCGCCGCTTCGTCGACGCAGTCGATCGCCTTGTCGGGCATGAAACGGTCGGTGATGTGCCGGTCCGCGAGGCGCGCGGCAGCGATCAGCGCCTCGTCGAGGATGCGCACACCGTGGTGCACTTCGTAGCGTTCCTTGAGACCGCGCAGGATCGCGACGGTGTCTTCGACCGACGGTTCGTCGATCAGCACCGGCAGGAAGCGCCGCTCGAGCGCCGCATCTTTCTCGATGTACTTGCGGTACTCGTCGAGCGTCGTCGCACCGATGCAGTGCAGCTCACCGCGCGCGAGCGCGGGCTTGAGCATGTTCGCCGCATCTACCGCGCCCTCGGCGCCGCCGGCGCCGACGAGCGTGTGCAGCTCGTCGATGAACAGGATGATGTTGCCTTCGGCTTGCGCGATCTCCGTCAATACAGCCTTCAGTCGTTCTTCGAACTCGCCGCGGTACTTCGCACCCGCGAGCATCGCGCCCAGGTCGAGCGCCATTACGCGCTTGCCCTTGATGCCTTCGGGGACGTCGCCCGCGACGATGCGATTGGCGAGACCCTCCGCGATCGCGGTCTTGCCGACACCCGGATCGCCGATGAGCACCGGGTTGTTCTTGCGACGGCGCGAGAGCACTTGCATGACGCGCCGGATCTCGGTGTCGCGACCGATCACCGGATCGAGCTTTCCGGCCTTCGCAGCTTCGGTGAGGTCGCGCGCGTACTTCTTCAAAGCCTCGAACGTGGTCTCGGGATCGGGCGTCGTCACCTTGCGATCGCCGCGCACTTCGTTCAGCGCCGCCTCGATGCGCTCGGGGCGAATGTTCCGCGCGGAGAACAAGCCGACGACCTCCGGTCCGCCCTTCTTCGCGAGGCCGAGCAGCAAGTGCTCGGTGGACACGAACGTGTCGCCCATGCGCTTCGCGGCAGCGGATGCTTCGCCGAGCACTTCCGACAGCGCGCGCGACACGCCGGTCTGCCCGCCGGTCGATCGCGGAAGTCGTTCGAGGTGTCGTGCGAGTTCCGCCGCGAGCACCTTGGGATCCGCCTCGAGACGCTGGAGCGTCGACGACATCACTCCTTCGGGTTCAGCGAGCAGCGCGATCGCGAGGTGGAGCGGCGTGAGCTCGGGATGCCCGGCGGCCTGCGCGGCGGACTGAGCGTTCGAGAGCGCTTCCTGCGACTTGCGAGTGAATTGGTCTTGCATGGTGCCTCGGCAAGGCAATCGACATGCCATTTTGGAATGTGCCCTGAACGGGTCCAGCGGGGTCCTAGACCCAGCTTGTCTGCCCCTTTGGCAGAACCCGGTTGCCAGGATCGCCTCCCGTCGGACGGCGACGCGGCGTCAGTTTCAGCGATAGCATGGCGCTCCCACGCTGAACCTTTCGTGAGCGGGGCTGCCACGCACTATCCTGAACACGTTGGTGAACCAAACCCCGTCCAGCGGCAGTCGGATTTCGCTGCCTGCATGGTTCGCGTGGGTCGGACTGTTCCTGCTGGCCCTTCTCCTGGGAATTCCCGGGAACGGAGCAAAGCGGCCGCTCGATGCGCACGAGATCTTCGTGGCGCGCACCGCGCTGGAGATGCAGCGGCTCGGCGAATACGTCGTGCCGTACTTCGGTGGCCAGATCCGACTGCAGAAGCCTCCGCTCAATTATTGGATGGCGATTGCCGCCGAACGCGCGATCCACCAAGGCACGGCACCGGTGCAGACCGAGTGGAGCGCGCGCCTGCCCTCGATCGTGCTCGGTGCGCTGAGCGTGGTTGCGACCGCGGCCCTGGGGTGGCTCGTGTTCGACTCACTGCTGATCGGCGCTCTCGGGGCCCTGCTGTTCGCGACCAGCATCGGCTACCACGCGTGGGCACGCTCCGCTCAGCCCGAGATGGCGTACACCTTCGCCTGTCTGCTCTGGATCTTCGCCGCGGCTTGGGCGCGTCGCGAGGCTCTGGCCGGACGCGGAACTTGGCGCGCATCCTGCTGCGCGGGCGCCGCCTTGGGTTTGGCCGTTCTAGTGAAGGGGCCGCTACTGCCCGCGTTCCTGCTCGCTGGCGCCCTGATCGCATTGCGCAAACGCGCGGGTGGGCCAGGCGGACTGCGCACGCTGCACGTTGGCGCCGGACTGGCGATGGCACTGGTTTGCAGCGTGCCCTACTTCCTGATCGTTGCTCAGCGCGCACCGGACGCAGCGGAGTTTTGGCGCGCGCAGATGTTCGACCGCACCGGCGGCCTGGGCCAGGCGTGGTGGCGGCCACTGGAATTCTTCTACGTCGGCCAGGCACTCAAACTGTTGTTGCCCTGGTCGGCACTCCTGGTGCTCATTCCCTATGGGCTTGTGCGCGACGCGAGAAGTGCGCGCGCACGCGAGCACGGCAGCGACGAGTCGACCCGCAGTTCCTCCGCCAGATTCTTGGCTTGGTGCGCCCTGGTTCCCTGCGTCGTGCTCTCCTTCTCGGCGGGACGCAAGGGATACTACTTGCTGCCGACGATGCCGCTTTGGTGTCTGCTTGGCGCGTGGGCGGTCGCGCGGGCTTTCGAGCGCGCAGGCCTCAACCAGCTGACGGCTCGACGACTCACGCTGGCGCTACGCGTGCACGGGGCCGTACTCGCCGCCGCCGCCGCCGCAGTTCTTGGCCTGATCATCGCCGGCAAGAGCAGAATCGAGCTGGAAACGGCCTACGTCGTGGCACTCGCGGCCGGGCTCGCATTGGCGGCGCTGCTCGCGGTCCTAGGTTCGGTCCTCGCAGCGCGTCAACCACGGCGTGCCGCGCTGGCTCTGCTCGCGTGTGCCTGTCTAGGCAGCTTTGCGATCGCCGCGACGGGGCTCTCGTCCTCGCCTTCGCGTTACAGCCACGGCGAATTCGCACGCGAGGTCGCTCGCAGCGCGGACCCCAGTCGACCGCTGCGCGTGATCGAGGGCGATCAGCAGACGCTCCTGTTTTACTGCGACCAGCCAGTGAGCACGCTGCGGGCCGAGGATCTGCCGCTCGAACTCACCCGCACGCCGCTTCCATGGATCGTCGACCGCCAATCCAATTGGGTGGCGCGGGGTTCGGCCGGGCGCGTCGTCGTGCGCGAGCAAACGCCACAAGGCGAAGACCCCAACGTGCTCATCGATCCAACGCCTGGGGCCGGGCAGAGTACCGCTGTGCCGCACAAGGTCGGAACGTACTGAAGAATTGTCGCGTGGGGCAGGGTCGAAACATCCTCCAACAACCGCCCAAACCCATCGGACCCGATCCCGCTATGGAAGCCAAACTCCTCTGCGTCGGTGACATGCACCTCGGCCGGCGCCCGAGTCGCATTCCGGCGGATCTCGAGTTGGATCCTGCGAGCCTGACACCCGCCGCTGCGTGGCGTCGCGTCGTCGCGCTCGCGATCTCGGAGCGCGTCGACGCGGTCGTCTTGTCGGGCGACGTCGTCGAGTCCGACAACCGCTACTTCGAGGCGTACACGGCGCTCGAGCGCGGCGTGCGCGAGCTCTCCGACGCGCGCATCCAGGTCGTCGCAGTCGCCGGCAATCACGACGTCGACGTGCTGCCGCGTCTGGCCGACGAGATCGCTGCGTTCCACCTGCTCGGTCGCGGCGGCCTTTGGGAGACGCACGAGATCGTGCGTGACGGTAGGACCTTGCTGCGCATCGTCGGCTGGTCGTTCCCACAACGCGTCGTCGAGCGCAGCCCGCTCGAGAGCTTCGACCCACCGCGAGACCGCGACGTACCGCTGATCGGATTGCTTCACTGCGATCTCGACGCGACCGCGAGCCGTTACGCGCCTGTCGCTCTGCGCGAGCTCGAACGATACGGACTCGATGCGTGGCTCCTCGGTCACGTGCACAAACCGAGCTTGACCGCGGGCGACCGGCGGATCGGTTATCTCGGCTCGTTGCAGGGCCTCGATCCGTCGGAGACCGGAGCGCACGGCCCGTGGATGCTCCGCGTCGGAGGCACCGCCACGCTTTCGTTGGAGCATCTGTCGCTCGCACCGCTGCGTTGGGAGGAGCTGGAGGTCAGCGTCGACGACGTGGGTTCGAAGAGCGATGCCGAATCGCGCATCGTCCGCGCCATCGCCGAGCTGCACGAACGCACTCGACGTGAAACGCGGCCGCCCGCGGTTGTTGGTTGCCGCGTGCGTTTCGTCGGGCGAACGCGACTCGGAGTCGACTTGCGCGCGCTGTGCGCGACGAATGCGCTCGTCGAGTTCAGGCCCAGCTTCGATGGAATGCTCTACTTCGTCGATCGCGTCACGAACTCGGCTCGGCCCGCGCTCGACCTCGAATCGATCGCCCGCCAGAGCGACCCGCCCGGCCTGCTCGCGCAGCGCATCCTGCAACTGGAACGAAGCGGTGATCCGGGTGAAGCGAGCGAGCTCGTGCGCACGGCGACGAAATCGCTGCGCGACGTGGCCAACCAAGGCACATGGCAGGCTCTGGGCGATCCGGATCTCGGCGATGCCGCCGTGCGTGCTCGACTGATTCGTGTCGGCACGCGCGCGCTCGAGGACCTCCTGTCACAGGGCGCACTCTGACGATGCGGCTCGTCGAACTCAGCATCCGCCGGCTGCCCGGAATCACGGCGCCTTTCTCGCTGGGCCCGAGCGAGCTCGGATCGCACGTCACGTTGATCCACGGGCCGAACGCCACCGGAAAGTCGAGCGTCGTTCGAGCGATGACAGCGCTCTTGTGGCCGGAGCTCGAAACGTCTCGCGAAATCGAACTCAGCGCGCGTCTCGAACTCGATGGTCGCAGCTACACGGTCGAGCGGCACGCGGACCACGTGGTGTGGCGCGTCGACGGCGAGCGCTCCGCGGCGCCGGCGCTCCCTCCGGTGCACATGGCGTCGTGTTACGCGATAACCGGTGACGAGCTCCTCGGCGGGGGAGACGCCGCGACCCTCGCGACGAAAGACGGCGCGCTCGCCGCCGAGATCGCGCGCCAGTTGTCGGGCGGGTTCGACTTGCAACGGTTGCGCGACGCCGTCGAATCGGTCGCGCGGCCCGGCCAGAACGAAGCACGACGGCTGCGCGACGCGGAAGTGTCGAAGAGCCGGACGAAGGAAGTCCACGCGAAGCTCGATGTCGAACGGGCCCAGCTCGCGACGCTGCAAGAGCGCAAACGACAGTCTGAACGTGCGGCGCAGACGGTTTTGAAGCTCGAAGCGGCCATCGAGCTAGACGACGCGCGCACGACGCTCCGCCGTCTCGAGAGCGAGCTCGGAGTGTTTCCGCCCGGCATGCACGAGCTGCGCGGCGACGAGCTCGATCGACTGCGCGAGATCGAGAAGAAGCTCGCCGTCGAGCGTCGCGAGATCGACGACGCCACCGAGGAATCCGCGCGCTGCAAGCAAGCGATCGGGCGCGCGGCCCTCCCCGCGGACGGAATTCCAGCCGGCGCGCTCGCCGAGTTCCGCCAACGCATCGATCGAATCGGTCGGAACGAGATCGAGCTCGCGCGGCTGGACCGCGAGGAGACGATCGCACGCACCGCGCTCGACGCCCGCCGCCGCACCGTTCCTCCGGGCGCGAGGTTGCACGCGGACGCGACGACACTGGCGCGTGCCGAGGATCGCGTGCGACGAATCGACGCACTCCTGCGGCGCGCGGAGGTCGTCGCTCGCGAGCATGCAATCGCCGTCGGGGAGTCCGAGTCGCTCACGGAAGCGCGTAGCGACGCCAATGCGCGGGACAACGCGGAGGCTACGCGACTTCTAACGGAGTGGTTGTCGACGCCGCTGCCACAGCGGCGTGCATTCGGTGTCGAGTCATGGCTCCTTTTCGCTGCGGTCGTCGCCGCATCGATCGCGCTCGGTGCGTCGATCCATGCGGGTTGGTACGCGCTCCTCGCTGTTCCGGTGCTCGCGCTCGTGCTGCGCGCGCGCTCTCGCGTGCCGTGGCGTGATCGCCGCGAGTTCGAAGCGGGCTTCGCGCGGCTCGAGTCCGCCGCGCCTCTGAGCTGGGCGCGCGACGCGGTTCTCGCGCGCCTCTCGGAATTGAATCGCGAGTGCGCGGAGATCGAGGCGGCGCGCTGGAACGAAGCGCGAGTGGAGATCTTGGCGCGCAAGAAGAAGGAGCTCGACGCGCAGCTTGCCGACGTCGACGGGGAGCGGCGACGCATGGCGGCCGAACTCGGGATGGACGTCGCGAGCTCGGATCTCGCGCTGACTGTGCTCGCGCGCAGCATGCTCGAGAGCCTGAAGGCCGACGTCGATCATGAGAAGAGCCGGTCGAGCGTGGCCGCGTACCGCGCCGGTCACGACGCCGAAGTCCAGCGCCTCGTCGCGGCGATCGAGGCGTTCGGCGTCGCCAGCGCAACCGATGCGGCCGCGTTGTCCGGCGCGCTCACGACGCTCTCGAAGTGCGCGGAAGCACACGCGACTGCGCACGCGTCACTGCAGCACGCGACCCTGCGGAGCGATCGCGCGTTGCAGCGATCCGCAGCGCTCGAGATCGAGCGAACGGCGCTGCTCGCATCCACCGGCGACGAGCAGGAGCTTGCGCGAAGGATCGGAGCCCTCACGGCGTGGAGAGCCGCGCTCCGAGCCGTCGACGATGCGAAACGCGAGCAGCGGGCGCTCGAGCAGAAGCTATCCGACGTGCCGGAACTCGCCGAGCTCCCGCGCGCGCACATCGTCCGTGAGCTCGAGCAGGCCGCTCGCACCGCCAGTCAGCACGACGAGTGGATTCGGCAGGTCCAAGACATCGAGACGCGCATCCACCAGATCGAGGAGCAGCACGGCCTCGAGGAGGCGCTCGCCGATGTGGACGCGGCGAAGGACGCACTGCACGAGCGACGCGAAGACGCGCTGGACGATGCGGCGACCGCGTGGCTCCTCGCAAACGTCGAGAGCGCAGCGCAGCAGACGGCGCAGTCTCCGGTCTTTCAACGAGCCGCCGCGTCGTTCGCACGGTTCACGAACCACGCGTTCGAGCTGCAGATCGCCGCGGGTCGTCCAGGCCGAGCGCCGGCGTTCCGTGCGTTCGACACGTCGCGCGGCGAGCGACTCGCGCTGCACGAGCTGTCGAGTGGAACGCGCGCGCAGCTGCTCCTCGCCGCGCGCATCGGCTTCGTGTCCGAGTCGGAGCGCGGCGTGGCGCTACCGCTCTTCCTCGACGAAGCACTCGCGAACAGCGACCCGCGCCGCTTCGAGCAGATCGCGAAGAGCCTGTCGCATCTGGCGGAGGAAGAGGAGCGGCAGATCTTCTACCTGACGAGCGATCCGCTCGACGTGGATCGCTGGCAAACCGCAGCACCGGACACGGAGCTCGCCGTCGTCGATCTCGAACTCGTGCGCGGCACCGCCAGCGGCGTCGGCGTGCTGACGCCGCTCAGGCCGGCCGACCGCACCGTTCCGTCACCGACGGGGATGAGTGGCGAGCAGTACGCGCGTGCGCTGCTCGTGCCGGCGATCGATCCGTTCGCCGGCGTCGAGAGCTGGCACCTCTATTACGTGCTGTGCGACGACCTCCCACTGCTGCACCGTTTGCTCAGCTTGCGCATCGAAACGTTGGGCGCACTGCGATCGTTCGCACGGAACGCGGACTCGCGAGCTTACGCGTCGACGGAAGAAGTGGCGCGCGTCGAAGCATGGGCGAGCGTGTACGACTCGATCGTGTCTGCGTGGCGTATCGGCCGGGGCCGTCCCATCGGACGCGATGTGATCGAGGCGGCGGGCGTCAGCGAGAAGTTCCTCGACGATGTGTGTGCCCTCGCGAACGAAGTCGGTGGAGACGCGAAACGACTCGTTCAAAGGCTCGAGTCGCGCGACGAAGGGCGCCTCAAGGGCTGGCACGAAAAGAAGACGGTCGGCGTCGTGGAGTACCTCACGGGACAAGGCGTGCTCGACACACGCGAGCCGCTCGACGAACGTGAGCTGCTGGCGCGCGGTCTCTTGGCAGCGTCGCCGTCGGTCACGGCGCAGACGATCACGGGCGAACAAACGGTGGCGCGGGCGACGTGGCTACTCGGCTTGCTGAGTGCTCGCCTGCCCTTCAATGTCGACGATCCGACTGGGGTCGACGATCCTACCGGGGTGGACGATCCCGCCGAGGATCGACGCGAAGGACGAGTGCGCGTCTAGATCAGTCGGCACGCGCGCATCGTCGCCTCGAGCGTGCGTTGGTTCACGTCCTCGAGCGGCGCGAGCGGCAAGCGCACTTCGGCGCTGCACAGCTTCATCATCGACAGCGCGGCCTTGACGGGCACCGGGTTCGTCTCGATGAACAGGTCGCGGACGAGCGGCGCGATCGATTCGACGAGCGCCGCGGCGCGCACCGAATCACCACCGGGCGCCGCAGCGCGCACGAGTTCCGCGACTGCTTCGGGCATGACGTTGTTCACGACGCCGATGACACCGACTGCGCCGAGGCTCATGAAGTCCGCGATCGATCCGTCGTCGCCGCAGATCACGGAGACGTTCGTCTCGCTGATCAGGCGCCGCACGCGCTCGATCGAAGGCATCGCCTCTTTGATCGCGACGATGTTCTCGAACTTCCGTCCGAGCTCGCCGACGACCTCGGGCACGTGGTCGACGCCCGTGCGCGAAGTCACGTTGTACAAGACGACGGGGAGCTCGACGGCCTCCGCGACCGCGGCGTAGTGCAGGAAGAGTCCACGTCGGCTGGGCTTGTTGTAGTACGGCGTCACGACGAGCAGCGCGTCCGCGCCGGCCGTCGCGGCGAACTTCGCCATCTCGACCGTCGAGCGCGTCGCGTTCGTTCCCACGCCGGCGAACACCGGCACGCGCCCGCGCGCGAGCGCGACGGCGTACTCGATCAACGACCGGCGCTCGGTCTCGAGCAGCGTCGCCGATTCGCCGGTCGTGCCGGCGACGACGAGCCCGTCCGTCCTGTGCGCGAGGTGGAACCCGACGAGATCATGGAACGCCGCGTAGTCGACGTGGCCGTCGCGAAACGGCGTCGGCAACGCGACGAAGCTGCCCTGGAACTGGCAACGAGCGTGGGGAGCGATCATCGGACTAGCCTCGGGAAGACTTGCGGATGAGGACCGACATGCGACGCACGGACTCGTCCACGCCGTCGAACACGGCGCGGGCCACGATCGCGAAGCCGATGTTGAGCTCCTCGACGTGCGGCAGGCGCGCGATCGGCGCGACGTTGTCGTAATCGAGCCCGTGGCCGGCGTTGACGCGCAGTCCGAGCTCGTGCGCGAGCAGCGCCGCGTCGCGGAGTCGCGCGAGCTCGCGCCGCTGGCGCACTCCGCGCGCGTTAGCGTACGAGCCCGTGTGCAGCTCGATGAACTCGGCTCCGCTCTCCGCGGCCGCGCGAATCTGGTCGGCGTCCGGGTCGACGAAAAGGCTCACCTCGGCGCCGCCTTTCGCGAGCATCGGAATGACTTGCGCGAGCCGTTTGCGCTCGCGTCGCACGTCGAGGCCGCCCTCCGTCGAGATCTCCTGGCGATTCTCGGGCACGATGCACAGCGCGTCGGCGCCCGAGCGCACGGCGATCGACACGATCTCGCGGTCCAGGCTCGTCTCGAGATTCAGTCGTGTCCGGATCTTGCGCCGCAAGCGCTTCACGTCGTCGTCCTGGATGTGACGGCGGTCCTTGCGCAAGTGACAGGTGATGCCTTGTGCACCGGCACGCTCCGCGAGCAGCGCCCACTCGACCGGATCGGGGAACGTCTCGCGCCGCGCCTGGCGGACGGTGGCGACGTGATCGATGTTGACGTGGAGCTTGGGCATGGCGCGTCGACGCGGGCAGTTTAGCGCTGTGCATCGAGGAGGCCCAGTGCGCCATGTGCCCAGCGCGCGCCGGACAGTGGGCGGCTCGTCGTGTACTCTTGGACTCGATGCGCATCATCGCCGGAGAACATCGAGGCCGCAGGCTGCTCGCGCCGCCCGGACTCTCGACGCGACCGATGCTCGACCGCGTGCGCGAGGCACTGTTCTCGACGCTCGGTGCGCGAGTCGAGCGCGCGCGCGTTCTCGACCTGTTCTCGGGAAGCGGCAGCCTCGGCCTCGAGTCGCTGAGCCGTGGCGCCACGTCGGCCCGCATGGTGGAGCGCGATCCGCGCGCGCTGGCGGTGCTGAAGCAAAACGCGGAGGCGCTGAACGTCGGCGAGCGCGCGCGGATCATCCGCGGCGACGCGCTGAAGCCGCGCAGCTGGGAGGACGAGGGCGTCGAAGCGACGCCTGCTCCGTACCACATCGTGTTCCTCGATCCGCCGTATGCCGTGCTCGACGACCCGAACTCGCGCGCCGTCTTGGTGACCGCGCTCGACCTGCTGCTCGCCGAGCGGCTGGCAATCGGCGGCGTACTCATGCTGCACGCGCCCGCGCGCGCGCTCGAGCTCCTGCGCTTCCGATTCAAGGAGCCGAGCGATCTGCGCGTGTACGGGGGGTCGGCGCTCCTGTACCTCGAGCACCGCTCGACATCCATCGCGGAGCCGCCGTGAGCGAGCTGCGCGGTCGATTGGTCGTCGACTCCAAGCTCGTCACCGGCACGATCGCTTGGGACAAAGGCCGCATCACGCGCGTCGATCTCGAAGGCGAGATCGGCGGCGGCGACCTGCCGATCGTCGCGCCGGGTCTCGTCGATCTCCACGTGCACGGGTTCGGCGGTTTCGATCCGCTCGAAGGACGCGACGGACTGCCCGGCATGGCGGCCGCGCTCGCTGCGGCGGGAACGACGACGTTTCAACCGACGCTCTTTCCGGCCGAGCCCGAGCTGCTCGGCCGTGACGCGGAAGATCTATGGACCGCGGCGGCGCGACTCTCGCTTGGACAAGGCGCGCGCGTCGCGGGCACTCATCTCGAAGGTCCGTTCGTCAACCGCGATTCCGCGGGAGCGCTCGACGTCGACGACATCGCGCGTCCATCGATGGACGCGTTGCGCGCGATCCTCGGTCCGGCGACTGGGACGGGCCGCGGAATTCGCACGATGACGCTCGCGCCCGAGCTCGACGGCGCGAACGATCTCGTGTCGGAGCTCGCGCGCTGCGGCGTGCGCGTGTCGCTCGGTCACAGTCGCGCGAACGCGGCGCAAGCACGGCGCGCGGCTCGAAGTGGGGCGTGTGGTGTAACGCACCTTTTCAATGCGATGGGGCCGCTTCACCACCGCGAGGTCGGTTTGGCGGGCTTCGCGCTGACGGACGCGGCGCTTTTCGCTGAGCTGATCGGCGACCTCGTGCACGTGAGCCGCGAAGGGATCGAGCTCGCGCTGCGTGCGCGCGGTCCCAGCGGCCTGTGCCTCGTGAGCGACGCGCTCCGCGGCGCAGGCACCGGCTGCGACGCGTTCCACTCGCACGGCCGCGATCACATCGTGCGCGGTGGTGCGGCGTACTACCCGGCGCTTCGACCCGATGCGGAGCCGAAGCTCGCGGGCTCCGCGATGTCGCAGCTCGAGATGGTTCGCCTGCTCTCGTCGCAAGGCGTGCTGGGGCTCGCCGACGCGTTGACGATGGCGAGCGCGACGCCCGCGCGTGCGCTTGGACTGGAGCGAGAGATCGGCGCGCTCCGCCCCGGCCTTTCCGCGGATTTCATCGTGCTGGCGGGCCGCGACCTCGAGCTCCGCGAAGTGTGGGTCGCGGGAATGCGACAAGAGCCTGCGATCCATATGCACCGCGAGCACTGAGCTCTAGGGCGATCGGGATCGTGCCGATAGATCTCTCCCCGCTCCCCATGTCGCGCTCCTGTCTTGCAGTGCTGTTGATGAGCTCGGTCGTGTGGCTCGTGCCGGCCGGACATGCGATCGACGAGGCGCCGGCTCCGATGGTGAGCTGGTTGGAGCTCGAGAAGAGCTCGACTCAGCGCATGGATCAGCGCGTGCGCGTCCAGGTGCAGTTCCATTCGCCGATCGCGTCGTGGAACCCGTTCATGACGCGCTTCGGTTCGCGCGAATTCTCCGCGGTGCGCGCGTGGGCGGACGAACAGTTCCCGTGGGTCGCGACGGAGTTCGAGTCGCCTGCCGCGCGACTCTTCACGCGCCGCGGCTCCGAGGCCGAGCGCGTGCTGGCGAGTGCGCGGCCCACGCAACGATTCGAGCTCGACGCGGTCGTGCGCGAAGTGTTCTTCGACAGGCCGTGGGTCGAGGTGCTCGCGGCGCGTCCGTTGACCGAGTTCATCGGCGAAGGAACGGTCATCCACGCACGGCGTGGGATCGAGCTCGCCGAAGCAGGCGCGTGGGAGCTCGCCGAAGCCGAATACGAGCGCGCGCTCACGACGACGCTTCCTCCGAACGCGCGGGCGGAGCTCGAGCGACTGCGGGCACAGGCGCGCGAGTCGTCAGCGATCCGCTGAGCGGCTCACGGCTTTCGGCCGGCTCGAAATGCCGTCACGCGCGCGTCGAGTTCCGCTGCGAGCCCGACGTTTCCCATCGCGCGTGCCAGTGTCGCGGCGCGTGACGCACTCTCCGCCGCTTCCGCGAACCGCCCGTCGCGGGCGTGCATCATCGCGAGCGTGTACAGCGGATACGGGTTCTGCGAGTTCGACAGCTCGATCGCGCGCGACACGAGGCGCATCGGCTCGCCCGGATCGAGTGCGGGCACGTCGGGTCTCGACGTCAGCAGCCACGCGAGGTTGTTGAGCAACTCGACGTAATCGGGTTTGAGTGCGATCGCGGCGCGCATCTCAGCGGCCGCCTCCGTCGCGCGCCCTTCCTCGAGAAGCGCTTTGCCGAGCTGCACGTGTGCGATCAGGCTCGGCGGCGTCACCGCCCGCACATGTTCGAAAAGCGTGACGCCGTCCTTCCAGTACGAGACTTGTCGCTTCGCGCTCACGCCGAGCGCCGCGAAGATCACCGCTGCGATCGCGGGGAGCGCGCGTCGTGCGACGGGCCGCGTCGCCGCGCACTCCGCCACAGCCCAGATCGGCAGGATCGAGAGCCCGATCAAAGGCAAGTACATGTAGCGGTCGGCGCGCGCCTGCGATCCCACTTGCACGAGACCGATCGTCGGCACGAGCATCCCGACGAACCACAACCAGCCGACGAGCCACCAAGGCCGGCGCGTTCGATTCCGGATCGCGAGCACCGTCACGCCGAGCAACAGCAGCACGCACAGCGCGACTCTCCACGCCGGGATTCCGTGCACCGGCGGCGGGTAGTACACCGCGAGGCCGCTCGGCCAGAAGCTCATCCTCAGATAGTCGACGTACGACACGATCGCGTTCGACACGCGCAACCCGAGCGGGACGGTCGAGCGCTCGACGATCGCTCCGCCGGCACTTTGCGCCCATACCGTCGCGATGCTCGCGGCCACGACGAGGAGCACGAGCGGAATCTTCTCGACGAGCGCCGCGCGCACGCGCCGCGCATCGATCTGCCCGTCTTCGCGCACCATCCGCCGCAGCGGCCAGTAATCGAGAAGCAGGAGCACGAACGGCAGCGTGACGAGCGTCGGCTTCGCCATGAGGCCCGCCGCGCAAGCGAGCGCGACGCTCGCGAGCCGAGCGCGTGTCGGTCGTTCGACGTAGCGCACGTGCGCCCAGATGCACAGGACGAAGAAGACGCCCGAGAGCGAGTCCTTGCGCAGCGCCGCCCATGCGACCGACTCGACGTGCAACGGGTGCAGCGCGAACACGGCGGCGATCGCTGCGCTCGGCCACAGCGCCTTCGTCATCCGCCGGAAGACATAGAAAAGGAGGCACGTCGCGATCGCGTGGAGCGCGGCGTTCTCGAGCAGCATGAATCCCGGCCGCAGTCCGTGGAGCGTCTGATCCGCCTGCAACGAAATGTTCGTGAGCGGGATCCAGTTCGCGAAGTACGCCGTGCGAAAGGACCACGCGACTCCGGCCGGCGAGAGTCCGAGCTGCACGCCCGGGTTCGTCGTGATCGCTTGGTCGTCGTCGTAGCTGACGAAGGCGTGGCCGGCGAGCTGCGCGTAGACAGCGGCGACCGCGAGCACGAGGCCGATGCCTATGCCGACGCGGAGGGGGAAGCGGCGCTCGTTGTCGCGGCTGCTTCCCATGTCGCCGGGCGAATCTAGCAGGGCCGTGCTCCGCGGCACGGCACCGACCGAGGAACTGGCGGCACGCGATCGCGTGGCCCAAGAATGGGACGCTCTCCGTGTTTCTGGGTAGTAATAAGCAAGTTCGATTGACTTGGCGTGATCAGGCCGTCAACTCTCCCAAACTGATTTTTCGCAGCACCCATGATGCACAGCCAGGGGGAGAGATGGATCGCAATTGGCGCCGGCTGGCGCAGGCCACCCTGCTGACTGGGCTCATCGCTGGTTGCGGCGAGAGCGGGACGGCCGAGCTCACGACCGATCCGGTGAGTGGACCTCTCCCCGAGGCCGTGCCCACGAACGTCCCGATCCTCTTCGTGACGCAGGTGCCGATCCCGGCCGACTTCGCCACGGTCGCGTCGACGTTCGGGAACCATCTCCCGGATCCGTCGGCGTGCGGGCGCGGCGGCGACTTGTGGATTCGCTATCCGCTCGGGCGCCTCAAGAACCTGACGCGAGAGGCGGGGTACGGCACGGGCGGCTTCCAAGGCACGGACTCGATCGCGGTGCGCGAGCCGTGCGTGCACTGGAACGGACAGAAGGCGCTCTTCTCGATGGTCGTGGGAGCACCGGCGCAATTCGCGCCGACGACTTCGAGGTGGCAGATCTACGAGGTCAGCGGGCTACGTGAGACCGACACGCCTGTGGTCACGAGGGTGTTGGGCCAGCCCGTGAACTTCAACAACACAGCGCCTTGCTACGCGAGCGACGGCCGCATCCTGTTCACGTCCGATCGACCGCGGAACGGTGCAATGCATCTCTACCCGCAGCTCGACGAGTACGAGGAGCAGCCGACGAACACGGGTCTTTGGAGTCTAGATCCCAGCACCGGAACCGTCTTTCAGTTGAACCATGCGCCGTCCGGTGTGTTTTCACCGCGGGTCGACAGCTTCGGCCGCGTGCTGTTCACACGCTGGGATCACCTGCAACGCGATCAGCAAGCCGACGACGACGAGATCGGCGGCGGGACGTTCGGAACGTTCAATTACTCGAGCGAAGCGGCGAACTCGGTGCCGACCGCGAGCAACGCCGAAGTGTTCCCGGAGCCGCGCAGCCACTGGATCAACTTCATCAACGACAACCCGCAGTACAGCGGCGACCTGCGCGGCTACGCGTCGCACTTGACCGGACACGACTTCAGCCACTTCTTCCCCTGGCAAATCAACCAAGACGGAACCGTCGAGGAGACGTTGAACCACGTCGGTCGACACGAGCTCTTGGAGTACGTGCCGTTCTCGCGCAACGACGATCCGAACGTCGTGTCGCAGCTCGCGTTCTCCCCGTTCACCGCGAATCCGCACGCGCTGCGCAACGTCTTCCAGATGCGCGAGGATCCGAACAGCGCCGGGTCATATTGGGCGATCGACGCGCCCGAGTTCTTCACGCACGCCGCCGGACAAGTGATCCGAGTCCACGGGCCGCCGGGCCTCAGCCCGGACGCGATGAGCGTCGATCTCGTGACGCATCCGGAGACGGCGGACTTCACCGACGAGCCGACGCCGGAACACAGCGGCCTCTATCGCAGCGCGCTCCCGCTCGCGGGCGGCCAAGTCGTCGTCGTGCACACGTCCGAGACGCGCAAGGACGCGAACGAAGGCACCTCGTCCGAGCCGCGCTCGCGCTACGACTTCCGGTTGAAGGTGCTCGAGCTCGACGGCCGGTATTCACGCGCCGGTCGAAGACTCACCGAGGGCATCCGCAAGTCGGTGGAGTACTACAACGTGGGCGAGCTCGTCAGCTACGACGGCGAATTGTGGGAGCTCGATCCCGTCGCCGTCGTCGCGCGACCGATTCCACCTGCGCCGACGATCCAGCTCGAAACGTCCGAAGCACAAGTGCTCGCGGAGGAGAACGTGTCCTACGCGGCGCTCGTCGCGTACTTGAAGAGTCGCAACCTCGCGCTCGTGGTCAGCCGCAACGTGACGACGCGCGATCGCAACGAGCAGCAGCAACCGTACAACCTGCGCGTCTCGGGCACGCAGCTGCAGACGATCGGCGCGCCGGGAACGATCTACGACGTGAAGTACATGCAGTTCTTCCAAGCCGATCAGTTGCGCGGCTTGACGTTCGGACAGCAGAGCATCGCGCCCGGTCGCCGCGTGATCGCGCAAGTGATGCACGAGCCCGCGCTGCAGAATCCGGCCGTTCCTGGCGCGCCGAACGGGAGCGTGAAGATTGCCGCGGATGGTTCGATGGCGGCGCTGGTGCCGGCCAGGCGCGCGCTCTCTTGGCATCTCACCGACCCCGCCGGTGTCGGTGTTGTGAGCGAGCGCTACTGGCTCACGTTTCAGCCCGGCGAAGTGCGCACGTGCGCGTCATGTCACGGCCTCTCGACCGCGGATCAAGCCGGCCATCCACCTCCGCTTCAGAAGCCTCAAGCGTTGCGACTCTTGCTCCAGCATCTGAAGTCCGTCGGCTCCCTTTGACGGGCGCAACTTCGTAGACAACTCACTCGCTCCGCTAAAGAATCCCTCATTCACCGTTCGATGGGCTAGCTGGCAGGCAGGCTCGGTTCGAGAGGGGTTCGTATGTGGCAGCAGAGGGGCGGCGCACCCGCGTGGGCGGGCGCGCTGGTGTTGATTTCTGGGATCTGGGGTTGCGGTCCGATCACTTCGGAAAGTTCTTCCGGCGGTGAGGAGATCGATGTCTCGGCGTCGGGCACCGGCTATCCGGTGATGTTCGTGACGCAGGTCCCGATCCCGTCGGACTTCACCAACGTCGTCTCGACGTTCGGCAACCACAAGGGGCACGTCGGTAGCGCGCCGCGTGGCGGCGACCTGTGGAGTCGATATCCGACGGGTCGCTTGCGGAATCTCACCAAGTTCGCCGGGTAC
>JANLUN010000042.1:0-3072 GCA_031363505.1 Planctomycetota bacterium
CGCTCGGCAAGCGTTTCGTCGTCCACCGAACGTCGCTCGACGTAGTTCCGTTCAAGACGGACCAGCGACTCGAGCTTCTGCTCGACAAGCTGACTGGGATCGTCGAGCAGGCTCAAGTAATCACGATAACGTCCTGCACCCACGAGGACCGTCGCAAGCTCAGTCGCGAACGCCGATCGGACCACACCGGACAGCGGACCTTGCTTGCGCAGCTCGTCGAGGAGGGCGATGCCCCGGTTGTGCTCCAAGAGCGAGCGATTGACCTCACACACGGTGACGACGTCCGCCCGCTCATCGGAACCGGTCCGCAGCCGCGACTCGGCGGCATCTCGGATGCGTCATCATCGCCTGCGATGTCGGAGGATATTCCTTGGCGAGTTGCGTGAGCGCTGGGAGCGCGTAAGCCACGCGCACGACGGCCGACTTGAACTCCACCGGCGAGTCCTCGTCCAACCACGACAAGTACTCGGCCAAGGCTAGGTCGTGCCGCTCGAGATTCGTGAGCTCCCGCGCATACTGCTTTCGCGCGTTGAGGTCGGACTCGCGTCCGACGAGCGCCGCACGCGTGCGCGCGAGCCCGTCTTGACCAGCGAGCATCCGCTCGACATCGCTGAGGAACCTGGGAGCTTCGCGCCACCCGACGATTCGATCGAGTTCCGTCCCGTCGCCTCGGACGAACACGATCGTGGGATGTCGAGTGACGCGGAACCGCTGTGCCAATTCCTCTTCTTGCTTCGCGTCGATCTTCACCGCGACGCATCTCTGCTCGATCCATTCGACGACCTTGGGGTCGTTCCAAGTGTGGTGCTCGAGTAGCTTGCTCTGCCCGCTCCAAGGAACGGAGAACTCCGCCATCAGCATCTTCTCCGCGCCCTTGGCTTTGGAGAGCGCGGCGTCGAACGAGAGTCCGACGAATGGACGCTGCGCCAGCCCATTCGCACCCGTCGACACACCGAGGACCAACGCGATCGGGAGTAGCACGGACGCACCTACTTTCCGGTGGGCAGTTTATCGAACTGTTTCTAGCGCGCCGATGGATCGAGTTCTTGTCCGGCGAGCTCCGATTTCATGCGGTCCAACTTGCCCTTCGACTCCATCACATTCCGGCTCGCGCGCAGAAACTCATCGGCGTCGTGATACCCCACCAAGCGACCGATCTCGGTGCCGGTCGCGTCGGCGAAGACGATCGTGGGATAGCCCGTGACCTTGTATCGCACGGCGAGTCCGGTTTCGCGCTCTGCGTCGAGCTTCAATGCGACACACGTTTCGTCGATCCACTCGACGACCTTCGCATCCTTCCAAGTCACCTGGTCAAGCTTCTTGCACGGGCCGCACCACGTCGTGAAGAAGTCGACCATCAAGTGCTTGTTCGTGCGCTTCGCTTCCGCGAGCGCAGCGTCGAACGACAGCCCGACGAATGGACGCTCGACGGGCGCTGGAGCGCACGCGAGGTGCACGATCAAGAAACCACAGGCGAGCAGCACCCCGAGCTTCTTGCTGGTCACTCGCATCACTTCGCCACCGGCAGCTTGTCGTACGCCTTCCGCAGCATGCCGCGAGAACTCTCCGGCAGCGCAGCGAATCCGAGTTCCGCGATCGATCTCGCGATCGCGACATCTCCCGCCCGCGCGGCGGAATCGACGAGCTCCGCGTACGTCGCGTCCGACTTCGAGTACTCGAGCAGCATGTCGGCCGCACGCTTGCCTTCCTCACCGCGGCCGACGCCGACCAGCGTTTCGAACACGGGCACGAGCTTCGCGATTGTATTCGTCCGCTGCGCCGCCTTCGCGATCGCGTCCGCCGGCTCGTCAGCCTTGCCGGACTGCTTTCCGAGTTCCTCCACCTGGCGCGCGAACGCGAGCTGTTGCTCGATGTACTTGAACGGATCGTCGAGCATGTCCACGACGTCGGTGTACCGGCGCGCTTTCACGAAGTGTTCCAAGACTTCCCGCGCGAACGTCGTGCGGAGCGCGTCGGGCACGCGGCCGTTCTTGCGCAGCTCGTCGTAGAGCGCGACCGTGCGATCGTTCTCGCTGAGCGTCCGGTTGAGCGCGCAGAAATCCGCCGCGTCGTCGCGCGAATCCGAGCCCGCCTTCAGTTGACCCTCCGCGACATCGCGGCGATCGCGCAATGCTTCCAAGACCGGCGGGTGCGATCGCCCGAGTGCGGCGATGTCCGCGAGCAAGAAAGACCGGCGCACGCCCGAGTAGGCGGGCTGAACCTTCGCACCTTCGTCCCAACACCACAGGTACTCCGCGAGCGCCTCGTCGTACTTGCTGAGGCGCGCGAGCTCGCCGGCGTAGCTCCCGCGCGCCGTCGGATCCTGCTCGTGCCCGACGAGTGCCGCCTTCGCGCGCGCGAGGCTGTCCTTCCCCTGCGCGAGGTCGCCGACCTCGCTGAGGAACTTCGCGCCGTCGCGATAGCCGCGCAACCGGTCGAGCTCCTTCCCCTCGCCGTTCACGAACACCAGCGTCGGATACGCGGAGATCTTGAAGCGTTGTGCCAGGTCTCGGTTCCGCTCGGCGTCCACCTTCAACGCCACGCACTTCTGTCCGAGCCACTCGACGACTTTCGGATCCTTCCACGTGATCCGATCGAGCCTCTTGCACGGTCCGCACCACGTCGTGAAGAAGTCGATCATCACCATCTTGTTCGCGCGCTTCGCTTCCGCGAGCGCGGCGTCGAACGAAATCTCGACGAACGGTGCTTCCATCGTCGAAGCGGGCGAAGCAGCCGAAACCGGCGCGCACGTCGAAACACAGAGCAAGAGTGAGGCGAGGAACAGCATCGGTGACCTTCCGTCGTGAATTCGAGCGTTCGAGTATGCCACACGTGGTCGTTTCTCATCGCGATTGACATGCCCTCGCACGCCGCGAAGAATTGCCGCCGAGGATTTCCGCCGACGGCATGACCGCTGACTCCGATCGTGGCCGCCAGCGGTTCACGCCACTGCTCCAGGCTGCGGGCGTATTGCTCGTCTGCTTGCTGGCGTTCTTGAGCACGCCGCTCTCCCAGCTCGGTCATTCGTACTATTCGTCGGCCGACCTGAGCCAGGACACGGAGCTCGCGCGC
>JANLUN010000046.1:0-4190 GCA_031363505.1 Planctomycetota bacterium
TCCCAGTCGATGTCATCCGGCGCGAACGTGGCGAGTCCTAGTTCATCCGCCGTCGCGACATCGAATAGACCTTGATGCTCGAGAACCTTCGCCACCGCTTCCGGCGTTCCAAGAAACCGCGTCTGAAGGCGCGTGATCCCATTCGCCATCGGGAACAGCCCGGCATTCACAGCCGTGACACCGATCGCAACCTTCGCCCCATCCTTGTTGAGCATGTACGTGCGATCACAAGCCAGAGCCAGCTCGAGCATCGTGCCGACAAAGCTCGTCCCTTCATCCGCGACGGCATAGAAGCTCTTGGCGCTCGCATCCACACGCTTGAGCGTGCGCTTCACGAAGTGCCGCACTTCCTTGACGAACCAGTGATCCGAGCTCGCGAGCAACTCATCGGTCTTCTGAATGACGTCCGCACTGCCCTTCGCCCGCACGACGACGAGCCCGATCTCCGAGCGATTGAGTCGCAGATCGAGGATCGCCTCGTCCAACTCGCGGAACGCCTGCAGGATCCACCACGCCGATCCCTCCGCCAACGCCGCCTCCGCCGTGGTCGCCACGCGATCCGGCGCAGTGATCGTAAGCTCCGCCGTGCGCTGAGCCGCATCCGCGACGAGCTCGACGTACTTGTAGCTGGTGCGTTCGCGCGCTCCGTGCGGCGCGGCCGTGCTCTCGATAGGGGAGAGCTTCACACCTTGCTTCGCACGCACCGGCACCGAGCCCGCGAGGCTCTTGGCCATGTCGCGCACGGATTCGTTCCACTTCGACAGCGGCGCGATCGCATCGACGAGGTTCCACTCGACAGCGCGCTTGCCCTTGATGCCTTCCGCGATGGTCGAGAAAACATCACATCGGTCGCGACGGATCTTGCGCTTGTCGGTGATGCGCGTGAGACCACCCGTTCCGGGCAGCACGCCAAGCAGCGGCACCTCCGGAAACGACACCGCACTGTTGCGATCGTCGACGAGCAGGATCTTGTCGCACGCGAGTGCGAGCTCGTACCCGCCGCCCGACGCAGTGCCGTTGAGCGCCGCGAGAAATCGAATGCCCGAGTTCAAGCTCGCATCCTCGATCGCAAGGCGCGTCTCATTCGTGAACTTGCAGAAGTTCACTTTGAACGCGTGCGTGCTCGTGCGCAGCATCACGATGTTCGCGCCCGCGCAGAACACGCGGTCGAGCGCACCGGTGAGCACAACGCAGCGCACTTCCGGATGCTCGAAGCGGATGCGCTGAATGGCGTCGCACAGCTCGATGTCGACGCCGAGGTCGTAGCTGTTGAGTTTCAGCTCGTAGTCCGGCCGCTCTCCACCGTCGGGATCGACCGCCATCGTGAGCGACGCGACATCGCCGTCGAACGCGAGCTTCCAATGGCGGTAGCGGTCGGGGTGCGTTTGGAAGCGGACCGGCGGGCGAGCGGTGGAGGTGGCAGCCATAATAGAGGTAGGGCGGGAAGCGGTGAGAAATATACTTCCCACATAGGGCGGTGTGTGCGCATCATAGCGCTCAGCCCATGAGCCGCCAGTGGTTTCTCCCGGAACTCGGCCGTCGCCTGCGCGCCGCGCGCGAGCGAGCCGAGCTGTCGGTGTCCGCGCTGGCGCGCAAGGCCGACGTGAGCCGGCGCTACATCACGCAAGCCGAAGCCGGCGAAGCGAATCTCTCCGCGCTGAAGCTCTACGAGCTCGCGCAAGCGCTCGGCGTCCCGCTGCGCGATCTCGTCGACATCGCGCCGCGCGCGAATCGCGGCGAACGCATCGCGCTCGTCGGATTGCGCGGCGCGGGGAAGTCGACGGTCGGCAGGCGCCTCGCGCTGGAACTCGAAGTGCCGTTCGTCGAGCTCGATCAACGCGCGAGCGAGATCGCGGGCATGACGCTCGCCGAGATCTTCCAAGTGCACGGCGAGCAGCACTTCCATCGCCTGGAAGCCGAAGCGCTCGAGCAAGTCCTTGGCGAGGGCGAACGTCTCGTGCTCGCCACCGGCGGTTCGATCGTCGCGTCACCGACGAGCTTCGCGCGACTTCGAGAGTCGTGTCGCACGGTGTGGCTCAAGGCCGATCCGAAGGAGCACTTCACACGCGTGCTCGACCAAGGCGACCGCCGTCCGATGCGCGACAGGCCGCGCGCGATGGCGGAGCTCGAGTCCATTCTCGCGACGCGCGAGCCGCTCTACGCGGAGTGCGAGATCGTCGTCGATACGTCAGGGAAGAGCGTCGACGAGGTCGTCGCGAGCGTGCAGCGCGAGCTCACCGCACGCGCGAGGTGAGGCTCCGTTCACCTGGCCGGAGTCAACGTCAACGTCTGTCGTATCACCTCGTCCGCGCGAACCGTGAAACTGGATTCGGCGGAATGGTAGCCATCCAACTCGCAGTGCACCGTGAAGTCACCGGTCCAGAGCGCTTGCGTGAGCTCGACCACGCCTCCCGAAACGATCGGTGTGAAATGCAACGGCCAACGTCCCGGGGCTCCCACGTCTATCCAACACAGCGCCGGCAACACGGCTCCCGCGGGATCTCGAACCCGCACCTGCACGCGACCGCCGCGCGGCAACCACACGGGCTCGGTCTTGGTCTCTCCCGACCGAATATCGACCTCGAAGATTGCCGGCGCGAGCATCGTCCGTACGTCGTGACACCCAAAGGCTCGGACCGCGACTCGATAGCGATCGTGAGGAAGGTTGGTGATTGTGGCCCGCTTACCGACGACTCGTTGATCGATGAATCGTGCCGACTGGGTAATCGGAGTTCCGTCGACGACGCGCTCCAATACGACGCACACGTACTCGAGCGGAGCTTGCGTCTCCGCGTCGATCTCCAGATTCAAGGTGCCGCCGAGCGCGAGCTTCTGGAGTTCCACCCTTTCGAGTCGTACTTCGCCCGTTGCGAGCGGCGCGATGGAGATCTCCGTCGATTCGTAGCCGTCGCCGCCGACTTCGGCTGTATACGCAACGTCGGGATGCACGCCGATCTCGGCGACTCCTTCCCGGTGCGTTGGGCACTTCATCTCTGCGAATTCCGACGGCCGTAGCGATACGAATGCGCGCGTGACCGGCCCGCCCTCGTGCGTCACGGAGACTCGGAGGATGGGATGTGTGAGCTCCATCACGACGCTTTCGATCGGAGCGGTCACGACGATGGACGTGTCCGTCAGCCCCGCGAGCCAGCAAGGGGTTCCGGCGCAGTGCAGGCTGTACACGCCCGGAAGCAAGCCACAGATCTCGAACTCGCCCTCGTCGTCGGTCCTCCCGCTGAGGGAGTACGGCTGCAGGCCGTTCGCCGTCCATTGGAACGACTCGCGACCGACGACGATCTGCCCCTTCGACCCGCCGGTGTTCATGGGTCGGGCGTGGACGCTCATTCCTTCGACCGATCGGCCTGGCGCGACCGTTCGTACGGAACCCCGAATGCAGACGCCGCGCGTCAATCGCAGCGACGGTAGCTCGATGGATCGCTCGCAGGGGAGCTCGGCATCTCGCGTGGCCGCCGTGAAGCCCGGGAAGTGCGCGGCGATCGCGACCCTGCCGCAGGACTCCAATTCGAACCGGAAGCTGCCGTCTTCGCGCGTGCTCTGGGAGGCAAGCAGACCCGGAGCCTGGTTGTCCGCCGAGGTGCTGAACACGGCTACTGTTGCACCGGCCATCGGGCTGCCCGTCGTTTCGATCACCGATCCACTCACCGTGGAAAGGCGCAGGAACTCGAGATCGACGTCGATGCGGTACTCCGCGTTTTCGTCCTGCGTATGCTGAAGAAGGCCGTGACCGAAACGTGCGTGATGCTGCTTCGTTCGGCGCCCGGCGTTTTCGCCCCAGATCCGGAGCTCGCGGCCTTCGAGCAGCTCCGTTAAGACGTTGGTCGGGAGGACTACGTCGACCCTATCCGCCGAACTCAACGGGACGCGGATCGGATCCAGTACCGGTTCGTTCGGAGGATCGACGACGGAAACGACGAGTTCGACCGCAAGTGAGCGGACGGGGATCGAGCGAACGGAACCAACGATGCGAAGCGCCGTGACCGATGATTCTGCGGCGTCGTCTGCGTTCGAGTCGAACGACGCGACGGCTTGGACGGCTCGTGGCTCCGATGATGGAATCGACGGACTCGACTCCGGGTCGGACAGCACCGACACGACGTTCGCCGCTGCTGGCGGAGCTTCCGCCCTCGATTCCGAGCCCGAGTCGGTCGGACGCGCGCGGCGTCCGAACC
>JANLUN010000048.1:0-2351 GCA_031363505.1 Planctomycetota bacterium
GAAGCGGTGGAACTGAAGCCGGTCGAGATCGAGGCACGCCCGAAGGGGGCGGTCTACGTCCCGCGCAACAAGGCGATCGCGTGCAACGTGTCGGAGGCGGTGCATTCGGCGATCCGGGCCGAGTGCGACAAGCGCGACATCGCGATCTCGCAGTTCATCGAGGAGCGGATTCTGTTCGAGGATGGCCGGCTGCGCCCGGTGCCGAATGGGAACATCTCGCTCGACGGCGCCGAGATCACCGTGACCGCGCGCGCCGCGCCGACCAAGATTCGCGTCAAGGTCGGCGCGCACGAGTTCGAAGCCGAGGGCGAGCAGCCGTACGTCGAGCAGTGCTTCCGCGCGTGGGTCGCGCTGTGCCGCGGCCCTGAGGAGATCCCGCAGGGCGACTCTCAACACGCCCGGGTGGCGTAGTCCCGTCCAGGGTTCCCGGTCGGGAATTACCGAGATCGCCGGACTTGCGGCCTTGACACGACGCGCTCCGCCTCGGCAGTCTTTCGTCAGGCCAGGAGGGCGGGCTGTGCCGAGCCGCTCTCGCTGCCTGCGGTTTTCCCGCCTGAAAACGCGGCCGGAAGTGGTGGCTCCCCGAGTAGGACTCGAACCTACAACCCTGCGGTTAACAGCCGCATGCTCTACCATTGAGCTATCGGGGAATTTGGGCGCCCAAGACTACCCCTCGAAGGGGCACTGTCAAGCGCGCGCGACCCGTCCCATCGGCTGCGCAATCGACGGATCTGAAGGCGCAGAGCCCGCGTTCGGCTGTCAATTTCGCTCGACCGGGCGCAGCGGCGACGAGAGATTTTTTCGAGGCCGCGTCTTCGCTCGCGGACTGCGGTCTCGGCTCGCTCTCCGCGTCTGAACTCCGTCTACGGCTTCTTCGACGGCCTGATCGGCAACTTCGTTCCGGCGCACCCGTGCCCGCCGCTCAGCTCGCTCATCTCGTTCTGCAAGCGGCACAGCGCTTCTTCCTCTTCGCGCGTGAGCGACGCATGGAGGAGCAGGTTGTCCGTCTCCTCCGGATCGTCGACGACGTTGTAGAGCTCCTCCAACGGGTAGCTCACCTTGCGGATGTACTTGTAGATGCGGTCGCGCACCGTTCGCGGATGTTGGTACGTGAGCGGCGGCGGTGAGCCGTTCGGGAAGAACTCGCTGAACGCGAGGTCGCGCGCGCCGACGGCGCTCGGATCCTCGATCTGCGCCAGGAAGCTCAGTCCGTCGATCGGATGCGAAACGCCCGGGTACGCCGTCGCGATCACGTCGTCGATGTCGGTATCCGAGAGGCCCGCGATGTTCGCCACCGTGCGCCACACGTCGACCGCGTTGATCAACTGGTGGCAGTACGTGAACTCGTTCGCCTCCGCCACCAGCGGGCCGGCCACGATCATCGGCACGCGTACGCCGCCTTGGAACAGCGAGCGCTTGCTGTGCGTCGAGTCCTGCGGCGAGCGGATCATCAGAGTCTCCGTCCCGTTGTCGCCGATCACGATCACCATCGTCTTGTCGAGCTGCTCGGCCGGGATCCCGTTGTTCGGGTTCAGCAGCCGGCCGATGTCGCCGTCCACCGCTTCGATCATCACGTCGTGGATGTCGCGCTGATGCCGACGATCCGGGAAGTCGCCGGGCACGTAGTCGAGCTCGTCGAGGAAGATCCGCGTCACGCGCGACAGGAGGCTCGTCGGCGGCACTTGTTGCGGCATGTGCGGCGGATTGAACGCGACGTAGGCGAAGAACGGCTGGTCCGCGTCGAGCTCGTTCCTGATCCAGTTCACCGCGTCCTTGCGCGCGACGCTCGCGTTCCACGTGTTCTCGGAGTACGGATCCGGCTCGCCGACCGCGGGAATGTCCGTCGAGCTGCAGTTCGCCGGATCGTTCGGATCGTTCTCGATCTTGCGCCACTTGTAGTAATCGCGCAGGCCGCCGCCGATCGTGATCTGGTAGCGGTCGAATCCGTTCGCGCCCGCGTGGCAATCGTCACCGCTCGTGAGCGACAGGTGCCACTTGCCGAACGCACCCGTCGCGTAGGCGCCGCCCGTCCCTTCCTTGAGCAGCTCGGGCAGGAACATCTCGTCGTTCGGCAGTCCGTACGGCGGATTGTCGCCGGCGCTGATGTGCGTGCCGATGCCGGTGCGCATTCCGTGGCGGCCCGTCATGATCGCGGCGCGCGTCGGACTGCACACCGGATTGACGTGCGCGTTCGTGAACTGGATGCCGCGCAGCCACAGTTGGTCGAGGTTCGGCGTGTACGCCGTGTCCGCGTTCTCGCGGTACATCTTCAACTTGTCCGTGCCGAGGTCGTCGAGAACGATCAGGAGCACGTTGTACTCGCCGGGGTCGGGAACGCCGACGCGCGGCAG
>JANLUN010000498.1:0-6016 GCA_031363505.1 Planctomycetota bacterium
GTACCGGTCATCACGACCGACGGAGCGGGCGCATCCGAGCTCGTCGACCACGGAGTCCACGGCGCGGTCGTCTCGAGCGACTGCACGGCGGACGAACTCTCGGTCGCGATGCTCGCCTGGAGTGACCGCGACAAGGCGCGCGCGGCGGGCGCGATGGCGAGAGCGCGCGCGGAGGCGCACAGCTTCGACGCGATGCTCGAGCGCACGTCGAAAGCGATCTTCGCGGCCGCAACACAGGCGCGGGCGGTCCCATCGTGACGTCTTTGCCGTATGTCGCGCACTCCGTCAACCCGTTCCTCTTCGGCACGGGGAGCTGGGTGTACGGACAACTTCAATCGCGCCGGCGTTGGGACGCGATCGTCGTGTGCAAGCGGCGCGAGAACACCGCGGAGTACCCGTTCGAGCGCGTCTACGCGCTCACGGATCTCTCCCTCGCGCGGCAGATGCAGCAACGCCTCGCTCGCCGGCTCGGAAAGGGCGTGTTTCCGTTCATGCGCGACGCGATTCGCGAGCACCGAGTTCGCGTTTTGCACTCGCACTTCGGGAGCCAGGGATTCACCGATCTCGCGCTCGCATCCGCGTGCGGCATCCCGCACGTCACGTCGTTCTACGGCGCCGACATCTGGAAGAACTCGCGCGACGAAGGCTGGAAGCGACGCTACGTCGAGCTCTTCCGCGCCGGCACGCTCTTCCTCGTCGAAGGCCATGCGATGCGCGCGAAAGTCGAGAGCCTGGGATGTCCGCCGGCGAAGATCGCGGTGCACCACTTGGGTACCGCGGTTTCGCAAACGGAGTTCGCCGAGCGCCGTCCTGCGACCGATGGACTCGTGCGCGTGCTGGCTTCGGGTCGCGCGGTCGAGAAGAAGGGTTTCGAGATGGCGGTCCGCGCGTTCGCGCGCGCGTGGCGCGAGTTGCCGGCGCTGCGGCTGTCGCTCATGATCATCGCGCGCACGGACGTCGAACGCGCGCGACTGGAACGGCTGCGCGAGCTCGTGAACCAAGAGGAAGTCGGCGTCGCCGTCGACTTCCCGGCGTCGCGTCCGTACGAGGAGTACCGTCGCTCGCTCTACGGCTACCACGTCTTCCTCGCACCGAGCTTGCACGCGTCGAATGGAGATGCGGAGGGCGGCGCGCCCGTGTCCCTGATCGACATGTCGGCGACGGGGATGCCGATCGCGGCCTCGCGTCACTGCGACATTCCCGAAGTGTCGCCGGATGGAGTTGCCGGCGTCCTCTTCGACGAAGGCGACGTCGATGGCGCTGCGCAAGCGATCCTCGCCATCGCGCGTCATCCGGAACGCTGGAAAGAGTGGGGTCGCGCCGGCCGCGCGCACGTGGAGCGCGAGTACGAAGTGTCGCGGCAGGGTGCTGCGCTCGAAACGATCTACGACCGAGTGACCGCATGAAGACCGCCATGAAACGCCCCGCCGACTTCTTCGACCCCAAGAAGTTCTGGAGGAAGCCCAGCCTCACGAATCCCGGTTGGGCGGTGTGCCGCCGCGCGTACGGCGCGATCCGCGAGCGCGCCGAGCTGCACTTCAAAGGCCGCCTGCTCGAGATCGGCTGCGGCGAGAAACGGCTGCAGTTGCTGCTCGGCGATCTCGTCGACGAGTACATCGGCCTCGATCATCCGGGCTGCATCCATGACCAATCGAATGTCGACGTACTCGCCAGTGCGTACGAAACCACGCTCGCAAGCGAATCATTCGACTGCGTGCTGAGCGCTGCCGTGATCGAGCACCTCGAAGAACCTGGGGCAGCTCTGCAAGAAGCGTCACGAGTGCTCAAGCCAGGCGGAATCGCGCTCTACACGGCTCCATTCTTCTTCCACCTGCACGAAGAGCCGCGCGACTTCTTCCGCTACACGAAGCACGGCTTGCGGCATCTCTTCGAGCAAGCCGGACTCGAAGTCATCGAGATCACGCCGCTCTCGAGCTACTGGCTGACGAGCGTGACGCAGTGGAGTTACTACCTCCAATGCGTGCGGCGCGGCCCGTTGAAGCCGTTCGTCCGCCTCGCGGTCGTTTTCAACAACCTCGTCGCGCGCATCTTGGACCGTGTCCTTCCGCGCGACGAACGATTCAGTTGGATGTACATCGTGCTGGCGCGCAAGCCGGTACTTCCGCAGACGAACGCGGCCTAGCTCGCGCTCCGGTGAATCACGAACGCCGGAATAGACGGCGGCTCATGCGCGCGATGCGCGACAGCTTCGGGATCGGCGCCACACCACGGGCTCCGCTACTCTCGAGCAGCTGACGCGCTTGCCGGAGCGCGGGCTGATCCGCGCCCGCAGGCCAGCTGGCGCAGGCAATGGCGAACGCTCGCTGCGCGCGGCCCAATTCGCCACGGTGGACGAGGAGCGGCACTTGGCCGAGCGCAACCTGACTCGCGCCGAGATCGCTGCCCGTCTGGCGGAGCGCGTCCGCCGCACTCTCGATCTCGTGGCAGGCACGATCGAGGTCGAGCTTCGCGATGTGGTCGGGAATCGCTTCGATTCGCTGCGGGTCGAGCGCGCGCGTGAGCCGGAACGACACCGTGGAACCGCGCTTCACATCATGCACGCGCTCGATCGAATCGCGCACTTGCCACAAGAAGAGCGGTACCCAGTACGCAGCCCAGTGCTTGTAGTCCTGCGCGACGAGCAGCGCGTCTGGAACGAGCGTCGATCGAACCGTGGCGAGCAGATGGCGGATCCCGCGCCAGGACTTCGCGCCGTCGACGAACAGGATCTCGATCGGCTCATGCACCGGCCACTCGAAGGGCGCGATGCCTTCGTCGGAACGACTGCGCAGCTTCGTCGTCTGCTCATCGCCTTCGACCGACTCGTCGGGCAGCGCCATGGTGTGGATGGCGATCCGGTCCCCGTAGCGCGCGACGTTCGCACGGAAGTTCGGCTCGAACGATTCGCCCGCCGCAAGCGGCAAGTCCGCCATGCCCGACATGAACTCGCGCCATTTGAAATTGTCGATCGCGTGCAAGCGGTGTCGCGGCGCCGAGTGGCCCGCGCTCATCCCACTGGCAAGACAGACGGTGCTGCCGCCGAGCCAAGGCCCGATCTCGACGACGTGACCCGCGTCGCGCCACTGCGTCCGTCCAAGCCAGTGCAAGTACCGACGCTCCTCGCGCGAGATCATCGTCGGAATCGCTCCGACGTTCGCTTGCTCTTCGCGCCATGCGGCTCGTTTCATACTCGCCTTCCGCGCGCGCGCTGCGCGCCACTCGCGACCCTCGTTGCGATCGGTGAACGGAACGACCAGATCGAAAACTGGTGCTCACGGGCTCCGAACGAACGCTTGAACTCGTCGGTTCCCGCGTGTCCACTGCTCGGGTTGAAGTCGTAGAGCCGGCATCCGCGGCGACGGGACTCCGCGATCAACGCGTGGTGCAACGCGTTCGCGGGCCTCGAAGCGGCGAGCTCCTCGAGCATCGCGCCGTGCCAATACACGGTGTGGCGCGGCGCGAACACGAAGATCCCACCGGCGGCCATCCGTCCATCGGCGATGCGCGCGCACCACAGCTCGACCGATTCCGCCGTCGCAAGATGCTCGATCCACTCGAGCTTGTAGCCCTCACTCTCGCCTTTGCCCCAGCGACGCAACGAGTCGCGGTAGATCGCGAAGTACTCGCGCACGGCAGCCGGACTCGACTCGCGCGATGGTCACTCCCTCGCGCTCGGCCTTGCGAACGTTGCGACGGCACGCCGGCTCGTACGATTCGACCGGATCCTCGGGCAGGCGGTCGAGCTCGACGACGTGTGTCGTGCGCGACGTCGCGCCGAACGTCGCGGAGAGCTCCGCGGGCAGCGGATCGAGCACGTTTCCAAAGCAGTCGATGCGGCCGAACGGCAACGATCGCGCGGCGCGCGCGAAGCTCGCCCAGCCCTCAGGTCCAAGTCGCCCGCGCGCCGCGAGCGGCCCGCCGTACACACCGGGCTGCGTCGAAACAGCGCGAGCGAACGGCCCTTTGCGTAACAGTCCCCGCCGCACGAAGAGCGGCATCAACACTTCGGTTCCCATCTCGATCCGAATGGACAGCGCGCGCGCGTCGAAGCGACGGTCGCACGCTGCGTACGCCTCGCACCAAGGCCGCCCGTGGAACGGTGTAGCGCACGGACTCGCGGCGATCATCGCATCCCATTCTTCGGGCGGCGCCCAGCGCCAAGATCGCAGCGATGTGGTCATGCGGCTTGCGGCATATGTTACCAATTGGAGAACTCGCGAAGACGACCATGCGCGTCCATCTGTTCTTCCGTCCGCCGTACGGACTCGCGTACGCGCGTGCAGCATCCGACGAGGGACACGCGCTGGGGATCGAGATCGTCGGCGTCCTTTCGGAACGACGCCGCAGTCCGTTCGCGCGCGCCCGGCGTGCGTGGAAGCGCGGCGCGCTCGCCCGCGAGCTCGGGATCCCGCTGACCGGAACGGCCGACGTCAACTCGCAAGCGTTCCTGTCCAGGATCCGGCCCGGCGACCACGGAGTCATCGCGGGCTTCAATCAGATCTTCTCCGCGGAAGCGATCGCGCGCTTCGCGACGTTCGTCAACTTCCACCCCTCTCTCCTTCCTTATTATCGGGGCCCCGTGCCGTCCGTGTGGTGCCTGCGCAACGGCGAGTCCTCGAGCGGCTTCACGCTCCATCACGTCGACGCGCGCGTCGACGCGGGCGAAATTCTCGATCAAGCAGTCGTCGCAATCGACGGCGTGAGTTCGGGCGACGAGCTCGACGGGCGCATTTCGGTCGCGGGCGCCGAATCGCTACGACGCTGGCTACGGCACCTGTCGAGCGGCGAGAACTGGCAGTCCCGCGTCGTCGATGTACGCTCGGTGTACCGCGTGCACGCGGGCTACCTTTCGTTTCCCAAGGATTGAGCGCGAGGGATAGCGGCCCCCGGACTACAGGTGAATCCCGAGTCGAGTCGGCTGCAGTCGGGCATACTGGATAACCGAAGACTCGAATCGCCTTGATGACCCTCGCCCTTCTCCTCGCGTGCCTGCTGCTCCTGCCCTTCGTCTCGGCGACGTGGGGCCCCGGTCACCACCTCGAGTTCGCGGAGCGCGTGCTGCGCCGACGCAAGGAGCTCCTGCCGTCGAGCGTCGCGAAGCTGATCGAATCCGAGCGGGCTGCGTATCAGTACGGCAACATCGCCGCCGACATCATCAACTTCAAAGCGTACGGCGGCGCGTACAGCCACTGCCATCGCTGGGCGATCGTCGACGACATGCGCAGCCACGCGACGAGCGATCGAGAAGAAGCGTTCATCCTCGGTTATCTGTCGCATCTCGCGGCCGACACGATCGCGCACAACCACTTCGTGCCGTATCACCTCGCGCGGTACGCTCGGACGAAGGGACTCGGCCACCTTTACTGGGAGATGAGCGCCGACCGTTTTGTCCCCGAAGACCGTTGGGAGATCGTGACCGCGCTCAAGTCCGACCGCGAACTGACGGAGCTCGACGAGCTCGTCAACCGCACGGTGGCCAAGAAGGCGCTGTCGATGAGCACGAACAAGCTGATCTTCAACCACGTGCTGCTCGTCAGCGAGCGTCAGCACTGGCGCAACGGCATGGCCAAGATCCATCCGATGACGCAGGTCGCGCTCTCGAAGGGCTTCCTGTCGCTCTTCCAGAACGCCGCGGTCGATCGCATCCGTCTCGCGTTGCACCCCAAAGGGCTGCGGCAATTGATCGTCGTCGATGCGAACGGCAAGGACGCGCAGAAGGCCGCGATGAAGATGCGTCAGAACACGCTGCTTCGCTGGACGTCGTCGCGTGCGCGCGCGGAAAACTCGGCCGGCAGCGCAGCCGGCTTCTTGCAGGGTATGGAATCGCCCCCTCGGCGCGCCGAGGCGCAAGAGCGCGCCGTCTGATCGGCTACGCCGCGCCCGAACGGCGCCTCTGCGCGATGTCCGACATCACGCCTTCGAGAAACGAGACGACCTCGCCGCCTTGGACTCTTTCCTCGACGCGCGCCGGATGCTCGAGTGCGTCGCGCACCGCTTCCGCGAGCTCGACTTCGTC
>JANLUN010000505.1:0-1130 GCA_031363505.1 Planctomycetota bacterium
TGCGCCGGCGCTCGGTCCGGTCGTCGCGCACGCCAAAGTGCGCGACCAAGTGCTCGATGACGGCATGAACTACGTCAGGGCCAACGCGACCTACAAGATCAACACCGCGCCGGCTACCGCTTCGATCTCGATCACGGGCCCGGGTTTCGTTCCGCCGACGATCAGTGTTGCGGCGGGCACGACGATCACGTGGACGAACAACTCGGGCGGGACGCAGGGCGTGAAGAGCACGACGGCGCCGTACACATACGACTCGGGCAACATCGCGAACGCGGCGACGCACTCGCAGACGTTCGTCAACCCCGGCGTGTACGACTACACGAGCGTTCCGGGCGGCATCAACGGACAGGTGACCGTGACGGGAAGCGCGACGACCGTCGACGGAACGTACTCCGGCGGCCAGCTGTACCGATTCCAAATGGACGACAACGTCGCCGGCGCGGGCATCGAGCTGTGCTACGAGCTGCGCTTCACCGACTGGGCCGGCAACATCACCGTCACCGACGGACGTCGCGTGACGCTGATCGGCAACGCGCTCGGCACGCCGTATTGCTTCGGAGACGGCTCGATCGCGACCGCGTGCCCGTGCTTCCTGCCGAACACAGTGCCGAACCCGCCCGCGGCTCCGGCGCACGGATGCGCGAACTCGTTCAGCGCCGACGGCGCGCTGCTCTCCGCGACGGGCACGACGGTCCCGGACACCGTGACCTTCGACATTCTCGTCAGCCCGAACTACGTGAGCTTCGGCCTCATGCTGAAGGGCAACGGCAGCTTGCCGGGCGGGACCGCGAACGGTGACGGCATCCGCTGCGTCGACGGCGCGCTGCTCCGCTTCGGCGCTCACTTCGCGGCGACGGCCGGCGCGCCCATCGGCCACTGGACGTATCCGAACACGGTCCAAACGACCCCCGTCTCCGTGCAAACCCTGCAAACGCCGGGGCAAACCGCGTACTACCAGTTGTTCTACCGCAACACGGCCGCGAACTTCTGCAACGCGGGCACGACCAACTGGTCGAACGGGTTCGAGATCGCCTGGCCGTGATCCCAAGCGGATCGTCGATCCGCAGAACGATCGCTAGCTTTGCAAACGCCGACGCGTACCGGGCCGCAAGCCGGTGCGCGTCGGCGTG
>JANLUN010000523.1:0-17118 GCA_031363505.1 Planctomycetota bacterium
CGGTCGCGTCCCAACCGCGCCGGCATGGATGACCCGGGTCGGCCTGGAGTGGGCGTTCCGGATGCTGCGCGACCCACTGCGAATCGGTCGTCGGGTCTTCATCGACGATCCGCCGTTCTTCTGGTGGATGCTGCGCGCGCGGCTCGGCCGATAATCGACAAGTGCTGATCCGCCAGTTCGTCATCGAGGGCCTGGGCCACATCAGCGCACTGGTCGCTGACCAAGCGCGCGGCGTGGCCGCGGTCATCGATCCGCGGCGCGACGTCGACATCTACGTCGAGGACGCGGCGCGGCGTGGTCTCACGATTCGCCACGTGATCCTGACGCACTTCCACGCGGACTTCGTGTCGGGCCACTTGGAACTCGCCGCCCGTTGTGGCGCGACGATCCACATGGGCGCGCGCGCGCAAGCCGAGTTCGCCTTCCAGGCGCACCGGACCGGCGACGAGATCGACCTGGGCGGCGTGCGCCTGCGAGTGCTCGAAACGCCGGGCCACACGCCCGAGTCGATCACGCTGCTCCTGTTCGAAGAGACCGCGAGCTCCCCCACCGCGATGTTCACGGGCGACACGCTGTTCATCGGTGACGTCGGCCGGCCGGATCTCTTGGCGTCGGTCGGCGTGAGCGCGGAGGAGCTCGCATCGATGATGTACGACTCACTGCACGACAAGATCCTGCCGCTCCCGGATGCGACGGTCGTCTACCCCGCGCACGGCGCGGGCTCGGCGTGTGGCAAGAACATCAGCGCGGATCGAAGCTCGACGCTCGGCGCGCAGAAGGCGTCCAATTGGGCGTTACAGCCGATGACGCGCGAGCGGTTCATCGGAGAGCTCACGGCCGCGCAGCCCGCAGCTCCCGCCTACTTCGCGTTCGACGCGGATCTCAACCGGCGCGCGCGGGCGACGATCGACGAAGTCCTCGATGCGAGCCTGCGGCCGGTCCCGCTCGCGGAGCTCCTCCGCCTTGCGAACGCCGGCGCCGTCGTGCTCGACACGCGCGACCCGGACGACTACGCGAAGCAGCACCTCGCCGGCAGCACGAACATCGGCCTCGGCGGACAGTACGCGCGCTGGGCGGGCGAACTCCTGCGCAGCGGCCAATCGATCGTGCTCGTCGCGGAGCCGGGGCGCGAGCGCGAGTCCGCGACGCGGCTCGCTCGCATAGGCTTCGATCGCGTCGTCGGCTATCTCGACGGCGGTCCGTCGGCATTCGCGGAGCGGCCCGAGCTCCTTCGCTCGCATCCGCGAATCGACGCAGCCGAGTTGCAACGACGGCTCGCGAGCAAGTCACCGCCGCACATCGTCGACGTGCGCGCGATCAGCGAATGGCAGGCGGGACACGTGCACGGTTCGCAGAACGAGCCGCTGCCCGAGTTGCGCGAGCTCGCCAAGAAGATCCCGCGCGACCGTCCTCTCGTCGTGCACTGTCTCGGCGGCTATCGCTCGTCGATCGCCTGCTCGCTGCTCGAGCAAGCCGGTTTCGAAAAGCTCACCGACCTCGAAGGCGGCTGGAACGCGTGGATCGCCGCGCAGGGCGAGGTCGCGCGGTGAGTGCGACGGAGAGTCGCTCCAAGCTCACCGCCGCGGAGCGCGAAGCGTTCCTCGCGCGCTACGAGGCGGGTCCCACGCTTCTCCGTAGTGCTTGGAACGCAATGCCCGTGGTCGCGCGACAATGGCGCCCCGCGCCGGGCAAGTGGAGCGCGCACGAGGTCGTCGTGCATTGCGCGGACAGCGAAACCTATGGGCACACGCGCATTCGCTTGATGCTCGCGGAGCCGAAGCCCTACCTCGTCGGCTACGACGAGAACGTCTGGTCGCGCGTCTTCGACTATCACGCGCACGACGTGGAGGTCGCGTTTCGAACGATCGATGCCGTGCGCGCGAACACGATCGCATGTCTGCGACGACTGCCCGAGTCGGCGTTCGGCAAGGTCGGTCACCACACCGAGAAGGGCGTGTACACCGACGGCGACTGGTTTCGGATCTACGCCGAGCACCTCGAAGTCCACGCGCGGCAGATCGAGCGCAATCGGGCGGCGTGGCAGGCGCGCGGCTGAGACGGGCTCTCGCGTTTTTCTCTGTACGCATCCATGCTGAGCGGCATGCCCTTCCCCCGCACCGCCGCCGCGTTCCTCCTCCCGCTCGTTTTTACCGTCGATGTCGTCGCGCAGGACGCCGGCTACCGCCTGCCGCCGCGCGAAGTCGTCGATCTTCTCGACGCACCGAATCCCCCGTCGGTCGATTTCAGTCCTGACGCGAGCGCGATGCTCTCCGTCGAACGGCCCGTGATGCCGTCGATCGAGGACATCGTGCGGCCGTGGGTCGGTCTCGCCGGCACGCGCGTGGACACGCAGCTGCGCACCGAACGTCAGACCGTGTTCATCACGGGGCTCTCGCTCGCGGTCCCGCCCGGGAGCGACCCGCAGCGCATCGACCTGCCGAAAGGCGCGCGCGTGGGCGAGGTGCGCTGGTCGCACAACAGCCGGCGCTTCGCGTTCACGCTCGCCACCGAGAACGGCATGGAGCTGTGGACGGCGAGCGTCGACGACACGAAGCCCATTCGCGTCGCGCAGAACTTGTGCGGTGTGCTCGGTGACGCCTTCGAGTTCCTGCCCGACGGCGACAACCTGCTCGTCAAAGTTTCGCCGAAGGGCCTCGAAGCGCCGCGTGCGCCCGACGTGCCGCGCGGACCGGCGATCCAAGAGACGTCCGGCAAGTCGACGCCGATCCGCACGTACCAGGACCTCCTCAGCGATCCGTACTCCGAGGAGCTCTTCGCGTACTACGCGACTTCGGAGATCGCGCGTATCGACGTGGCCACGCGCAAGACGACGCGCGTCGGTTCGCCGGCGCTCTACGCGTCGATCCAATCGTCGCCCGACGGCGAGCACCTGCTCGTCACGCGCCTCGAGCGGCCGTTCTCGTACGTGCTGCCGGCGAACCTCTTCCCGCAGACGATCGAGGTGTGGACAGCCGATGGACGACTCGAGAAGAAGATCGCCGACGTCCCCATGGGCGAAACGATTCCGATGGAGGGCGTGCGCACGGAGCCGCGCAGCGTGCAGTGGCAAGCGAGCGCGCGCGCGACGCTCGTGTGGGCCGAGGCGCTCGACGGCGGCGATCCGAAGAAGAAAGCCGAGTGGCGCGATCGCTGGATGTCGCTCGCCGCGCCGTTCACGAGCGAACCGCGCGAGATCCTGCGCCTCGCTCAACGCGCGCGCGGTCTCCAATGGATGCAGTCACCGAGCGAGGTGCTCGCGACCGAGTACGACCGCGACCGGCGCTGGACGAAGACGGCGCTGTACGACCTCGATGCTCCCACCGCGGCGCCGCGCATCATCGACGATCGCAGCGCGAACGAGCGCTACGCCGATCCCGGCTCACCGGTCACGCGGCTTTCGGCGTGGGGCACGCGTGTCGTCAGGCGCGACGGCGTCGCCATCTACCGCGCGGGCCGCGGCGATTCCCCGTTAGGCGCGCGACCGTTCCTCGATCGGTACGACTTGCGCGAAGGCAAGAGCGAGCGCCTGTGGCAGTGTGCGCCGAATGTGTACGAGTCGTTCGTCGCGATTTCGACGAGCGGCGCGAACACGAAGCCGACGATCTTCACGTCGTACGAGAGCCCGACCGAGCCGCCGAACTACCGCGAGCGCAACCTGCAAGCCGACACGATCGTGTCGCTGACAAACTTCCCCGATCCCACGCCGCAGATCCGCGGCGTGCACAAGGAGCTCGTGACGTACACGCGCAAGGACGGCGTGAAGCTCTCCGCGACGCTGTATCTGCCGCAGGGCTACACGAAGGGACAAAAGCTCCCGCTCGTCGTGTGGGCGTACCCGATGGAGTTCAGCGACGCGGACACAGCGGGCCAAGTCGGCGGATCGCCCTTCCGATTCGTGCGGCTGCGCGGACCTTCGCAGCTCCTGTTCCTCACGCAGGGTTACGCAGTGATGGACGATGCGACGATGCCCGTCGTCGGCGATCCAGAGACGATGAACGACACGTTCCTCGATCAGATCGTCGCGGCGGCGCAGGCGGCAATCGACAAGGCGGTCGAGATGGGCGTCGCGGACCGCAAGCGCGTCGGCGTCGGCGGTCACAGCTACGGCGCGTTCATGACCGCGAACTTGCTCGCGCACTGTGATCTTTTCAACGCGGGCATCGCTCGCAGCGGCGCGTACAACCGCACGCTGACGCCGTTCGGATTCCAGAGCGAAAGGCGCACCCTGTGGGAAGCGCCCGACGTGTACTGGAAGCTCTCGCCGTTCCTCGCGGCTCAGAAGATCAACGAGCCGATGCTCATGATCCACGGCGAGAAGGATGCGAACCTCGGCACGTTCCCGATCCAATCGGAGCGCATGTACCAAGCGATCAAGGGGAACGGCGGCACGGCGCGCCTCGTGATCCTTCCGGGCGAGAGCCACGGCTACCAAGCGCGCGAGTCGGTGCTGCACACCGCCGCCGAGATGATCGAGTGGTTCGATCGGCACGTGAAGCGTGCGAGCGGCGGCGGCGAAGCTCCGATCGCCGGCGCTGAGGGTGATCACTGAGCGGCTGACACATCTCGGATCTCCGCGTTACACGCGCGCGAAACGATCGCTGTAGACTGCGACCGTCCCCGGCTGACTCGTCGACCGATCGTTTCACGGAGGTACCCATGTTTCGTTGCACAGCACTCGTCGCGCTTTCGATCCTGCCCTGGCTTTCACCGTCGCAAGGAGCCGTCGCTGCGATTCCCGCGCCTGGTTGCGTCGACGTCTTCCCCCACCATCCGATCGTCGTGTACGAGGTCAGCGGCGGCACGCTCGCCGGTCCGCTCGATCAGGAGCTGATCGTCTACGGCGACGGCTCGGCGCGGCTGTCGTCCGCGACCGCGAACTTCGGCGCGGGCAGCTCGCGGCAAGCGTTCATCGGTGATGCGGCGGCTGCAGCTTTGATCACGTCGCTCTCGCAGAACGGCGCGTTCCAACTGTGCGACCTCTCCGATCAGGTGAGCGACATGCCGCTCTCGACGCTCACCGTGATGCGCGGCAACACGGATTCGCGCGTGCACACGTTCAGCTGGTTCTTCGCGCAAGGCCAGCACGCGACGGCGGAGCAGATTCTGCAGACGTTCATCGCGACGAACTTCCCGGGCTTCTGAGCGTCGCCGGTGCGCGTGGGCGCGCCGGTTGGTATCTAGGGTGGCGTGAGCTCGCGTCCGCGTCACCTGCTGCACATCTTCTCGACGTTCGTGCCCGCGGGGCCGGAGATGCGCACCGTGAACTTGATCGGCGGGCTCGGACGCGAGTTCCGACACTCGATCGTCGCGATGGACGGGCGTACGGACGCGCGCGAGCGACTCTCCCCGGAATCCGACGTGCGGATTCTGCCCGGGCCGGAGCGCGCGGGCTCGGTCGCGACGATCGGCGCTCTGCGCACTCTGATCCGCGCGGAGGCTCCCGATCTCGTGCTCTCGTACAACTGGGGCGCGTTCGACTCGGTGTTCGCGACGCGCAGCCTCGGATTTCGCGCGCACGTACACCACGAGGACGGCTTCAACGCCGACGAGGTGCAGTCGTTCAAGCGCCGGCGCGTGCTCGCACGGCGCTGGTTCCTCCCGCGCGTGGCCCGCGTGGTCGTGCCGTCGAAGAACCTGCGGCGCATCGCGACGGAGACGTGGAAGCTCGCGCCCGAGCTCGTGCGCTATATCCCGAACGGCATCCGACTCGATCGGTTTACTCGCGCGGACGGCCACGCGGCGCTGCGCGAGCGTCTGCTGATCCCGTGCGACGCGCTCGTCGTCGGCTACGTCGGCCACTTGCGGCCCGAGAAGAACCCGCTGCGGTTCGTCGACGCGTGCTCACGCATCGACCCGGCGCTCGATGTCCACGCGCTCGTTCTCGGCGACGGCCCCGAACGAAGCTCCATGGAGGCGTTCGTCTCAAAGACACCGTCGCTCGCTCGTCGCACGCACTTCATGGGCCATCAATCGAACCCGGCCGAGTTCTACCGCGCGATGGATCTCTTCGCGCTGTCGTCGGACACCGAGCAGATGCCGGTCGCGCTCGTCGAGGCGATGGCTTCGTCGCTGCCGTGCGTGTCGACCGACGTTGGCGACGTGCGCGACATCCTGCCGGCCGATCAGGCGGAGTACATCGTGCCGACGCGCACCGGCGATACCGCCGCGCTCCTGGCGGAAAAGATGACGACACTCCTGCGCTCGAGCGACGCACGCGCAGAGCTCGGCGCGAAGAACCGCTCGCAAGTCGAGGATCGATTCGCGTTCGACGTCATGCTCGACGCGTATCGCGACGTGTACGACGCCGCGATGGCGCGCTGAGCGGGGGCGCGGCTCAGTGGCTCGCAGCCGCGGGACTTGCCGCGGCCGGACTGCCGGCCTCGATCGCTTCGGCGGCCGGCGCTTCGGCGTAGTCGAGCTCGAACGGCGGCGGCGTGCCGCCGGGTCCCTTCAGGTAGTGCTCCATCCACTGCATCATCCGCATCGAGTAATCGAGACGCCCCGCGGCCTTGCGATTGCCGTGTCCTTCGCCGGGGTACAGCACGAGCCGCACCGGAGCGTCGCCGCGCTGCTTCAAGTGACGGTAGAGCTCGCGCGACTGTCCGTTGTTGACGCGCGGATCGTCCTTGCCGTGCAGGATCAAGAGCGGCGTCTTCGCATCCGTCGCGTGGTACACAGGGCTGCGCTCGAGGAAGAACTGCCAGTCGTCCCACACGCGCTTGCGAGCGTGCACGTAGAACTCCTCGTCGGGGATATCGGTCGTGCCGATCTTCGACAGCTTGTTGCTGATGCCGACCATCATCACGCCGGCCGCGAAGCGATCGCCGTAGCGCGTCGAGCACCACGCCGTCGCGTAGCCGCCGTACGAGCCGCCGGTGACGCCGACCTTCGACTTGTCGACGAGACCGCTCTCGACCAAGTGATCGACCGCGTCGATGAGATCGTCGAACTCCTTGCCCGCCGGATCGCCTTGCGAGAGCTTCGAGAACGCGACGCCGCGGCCCGTGCTGCCGCGGTAGTTCGGATAGAAAACGGCCATCCCCATGGAAGCGGCCATCTGTCCCGGGCGCGCGTAGCTCGTCAGCCAGCCGTTCGACTCGTGCGCTTCGGGTCCGCCGTGCACGTACACGATCAGCGGGTAGCGCGAACCGCGCGTCGCATCCAGCGGACGGATCAATAGGCCTTCGAGCTCAACCCCGTCGCGCGCGCGGTGCGTCACGACTTCTTGCGGAGCGAGACGGAGCTTCGCGATCCACGGATTGCTGTCCGTGCGACGCTTCGGCGCGCTGTCGCCGTGGCTCATCGTGTACACCTCGGTCGGATGCTCGGGCGTCGCCGCGACGAACGCGGCGTGCTGACCGTCGGTCGAGACTGTGAGGCCGCTGAGGATCGGACCACCGGCGTGCAGCAAGAGCTTCGAACGCGGCTCGCCGTTCGCCGGTGCGGTGAGCTTCGTGTCCGCGCACACCTTGCCGAAGACCGACCACACTCCCTGACTCGCGATGTACAGCACCTGGTCGTTGCCGAGCCACGCCAGCTGGCCGACGTCGGCTTGATTGCCGGGTAGTAAGTCGACGGGCGCGCCTCCGTCCGCCGACACGAGACACAACCGACCCGCGGACGGATCGTTGATGTCAGCGGCCGACACGAGCGCGATCCACTTCGCGTCGGGACTCCACGCGAACATCCCGAGCTTGCCGGGATTCGCGATCTTTCCAGTCACCTTGCCCGTCGCCACGTCGACGACTTGGATCCGCTGGCGCATGTACTCGTCGTCGACGAGCGGCGTCGGCGCGATCGAGATCGCAAGCCGATCGCCGACGGGACTCCAACGCACATCGTGCACCGAGCCCTCGAGATCGAGCTCGCGCGGCGTAGCGGCGGTGTCGAAGAGGCTCGCGATGAAGATTCGCGCGCTGCGCACGTCCTCTTCATAGATCTCCTGCTTGAAGCCCTTCTCCTGAGCCTTCTTCACGGCCTCGGACTCCGCGGTCGTCGCGACGAGCGCGACACGTTTCCCATCCGGGGCGAAGCTGTAGTCGCTGATGCCGCTCTTCAGCGACGCTGCGCGGCGCGCTTCGCCGCCGTCGGTCGAGATCAGGTACAGCGACGTGAACTTGTCGGACCCGCGCTTCGACAGGAACGCGATGTCCTTCCCGTCGGGAGTCCACTGCACGTTCGCGACGTCGCTCTTCTGCGCGACGAACGGCCGCACGCGCCCGTCGGCGGAGTCGAGGACGTGGAGCTCGGTCCACGCAGCGCCGTCCTCGTCGTCTCCCGCCTTGCGCGGCACGGACAGCGTGTAGGCGACGTGCTCGCCGTCGGGCGAGATCATCGCCGCGGACACGGTGCGGATCTCGGCGACGCGGTGCGGAGTCCAGACGTCGGTGGCGGTGCCGGTGAGGAGCGCGAATGCGTGGAGCGAGAGCCAGAGGTTCGAGAGCATGGTCAGGTCCTTCGTGGAAGTGCCGGCGCGCCGCGCCGGGACGTGAACGACGGAGCCTAACGGGAGCCCTCTGGAACCGAAAGACGCCGACGTCCTCGCAGCCAGTTCGAAGTCCAAGGGCGCCCGGAGAATCGACGCAAGATGGCGCACGGTGCTTGGGATCCGCGCGATCCGACGACTATGCTCCCCTGAGAACCGCACCTTTCGACCGAGAACTCTGCATGGACCAACAGACCATGACCCGCCCGGACACGGCGCTCCTCGCGCGCATCGTCGATCGCGCGTTCGCGCAGACGATGATGATGATCCACGTCGCCAACCACCGCGCGGACACGCGCCGCGGCGATCCCAAGGTGGGCGGGCACCCTGCGTCGTGCGCGAGCTCGATGCACCTCCTCGGCGCGCTGCACCTCCATGCGCGCGAGGTGCACGACTACATCGCGTGCAAGCCGCACGCGTCGCCCGTCGACCACACCTACCACCATTTGATGCAGATCTTCCGCCGCGACCTCGAGGCGACGTCGTGGCACTCGCCCGAGGAGGCGAAGGCGATCATGACGCGCCTGCGCAAGTTCCCGCGTCCTGGCGAAGAACCCGTGTTCCAGAGCTACCACGCGCAGAGCGATCCGGACTCGTTCCACTTCTTGCCGTCGGGTTCGGTGGGCATTCCGCCGGTGGCGTCGGTGTACCTCGCCCTCGCGCACCGCTACGCACAGGACCACGGTTGGAACGTGCCGCACAAGGCGCACTTCTGGTCGATGATGGGCGACAGCGAGTTCCGCGAGGGCTCGCTGCTCGAAGCGTTGCCCGACGTCGCGGAACGTCAGTTGGGCAACGTGACTTGGATCATCGACTACAACCGTCAGAACCTCGACGGCACGCGCATTCCAAACGAGCGCAGCTTGCGCGGCAGTGATTGCGATCGCATCGAGCGGACGGCGCTGGCGAATGGATGGCGCGTCGTGCAAGTGAGGCACGGACTCTTCCGCGAGGAGCTGTTCGCTCGCCCCGGCGGCGAAGCGCTGCGCGACGTGCTCGAAGGCGGACTCTCCGAGTACGAGTACCAGATGCTGCTCTTCAAGGGCGACGCGCAGGTCATCCGCAAGCACTGCCTCGAGAAGGTCGCCGCGAGCGCGCGCATCGTGAAGTCGCTCAATGACGAGGAGCTCATGCGCGCGTTCCGCGACGTCGGCGGTCACTGTCTCGAGAAGCTGATCGAGGCTTACGGCGAGGCGCGCACGTCGCCCGAGGTCCCGTACCTGGTGATCGCGCACACGATCAAGGGACAAGGCCTGCAGTGTGCCGCCGATCCGTCGAACCACTCGGCGCTGCCGTCCGAAGTCGAGATGCGCGGCTTGATCGAGCGCGCCGGCCTTTCATGGGACGATCCGTTCGCGCTCTTCGATGCCGGCACGGACGAAGCGCGCTACCTTGCGACAAGGCGAGATCTTTTCCGTCGCGGCATCGTCGAGCACATGAAGCTGCGCCGCGAGAATCGCGAGAGCATCCGCGCGCGCATCGCGGCCGAAGGACCGCTCTCCGATTCGCTCGGCATCGACTTGAAGCTCTTCCCCATGGCGCACACGCAATGGATGTGGGGACAGCTCGCTTCGAAATTGATCCGCATCGGCACGCAGGACGAAGGCGGGCCGAAGACGGGGATCAGCGCCAAGTCACTGAGCGAATCGGAACAGCGCTGGAAGACCGCCGCCGATCTCGTGCTCACGCTCTCGCCCGACGTCGGCACGAGCACGAACATCTCGCCGGGCATGGACCAGCGCATCTACGGTCCCGACTACCAAGCCGACATCCAAGGCGAACTCGAGATCCAGTACAAGCACCCCGACCTCGTCGCGACCGACGATCCGTGGACGCGGCACATCCGCTTCGAGATCGCGGAAGCGAACTGCATGTCGGCCGCGGGCGCGTTCGGGAAGATGGGCTTCTACACCGGTCTGCCGTTCATGCCGATGATGACGGTGTACGACTTCTTCATCAAGCGCGCGCTCGACCAGCTCTATTACGACTTGTACTGGGGCTCGGAGTTCGTCTTGGTGGGAACGCCCAGCGGAACGACGCTCTCGCCCGAAGGCGCGCAGCACAGCTGGAAGAGCGACATCCAGATCCCGAACCTCATCACGTGGGAGCCGGTGTTCGCGCTCGAGATGGATTGGATCCTGTGCGATGCGATCCGGCGGCAGATGACGGAGGACAACGAGGGTCGCAAGGGCGTGCTCATCCGCGGCGTCACGCGCGGCATTCAGCAATCACACTTGCTCGAGCACGTCCGCACGCAGGCCGCATCGAAGGCCGAAGCGCACGGCGCGCTCAAGCCGAAGGATGCGGGAGACGAGTGGGGCGAAGCCACCGACGAATCGACGCTGCCGGCGAGACCTGACGGCGAACTCTTCGCACGCGTGCAGCGCGATTGTCTCGCGGGTGCATGGAGACTCATCGATTGGACCGGTTACGCGGGTTACGAACCAGGCGACAACGTCGTGAACGTGTTCACGATGGGCTCGGTGACGACCGAAGCGATCGAGGCGGCCGCCGAGCTCGTGAAGCGCGGCATCTTTGCCAATGTCATCGTCGTGTCGTCGCCGGAGCTCTTGCTCGGAATCCTCGGCGAGAAGGACGAGTACCGTCACTTGCGTGACGGCCTCGGCATCACAGGTGATCTCTTCGCGGTCGAACACGCCGGCGAGAGCGAAGCGTCGCTCGTCAGCTTGGCCGGCCGCCGCGTCCCGATCGTCGCCGTGTGCGACGGCGAAGCGGGACTCCTCGACAACATCGGCTCGATCGTCGGTGTGAAGCAGGTGACGCTCGCCGTGCGCAAGTTCAGCAAGTGCGGCCGGCCCGACGAGGTGTACGAGTACCAGCACATCGACGCGCGGAGCATCGTGGAAGCGTGTGGACGAGTGCTCGCCGAGACCGCGCTCGAGGATCTGCGCGTGTCGCCCCAGCTCCTCGAACGCATCGCGTCGCGTGTGAGCACGCCGCGACGCGACTGGCGCGAGCTGTGGCCCACGTCGGATGGCGACGCCGCGCACGGCTGAACATGGACGGCCGCGAAAGGGACGAAGTCCCCGAGAACCCGCCGGCGTTCTCCGGCTTTCCGGTGCAATCGTCGCAGCGCATCTACGACTCGCACTGGTGCGGACTGCGGCGCGACATCGTGACGCTGCCGAACGGCGCGGCGCAGGAGTACCACGTCTTCGAGGTTCCCGACGCGGTCGCCGTCGTTCCGGTGACGCGTGACGGACGGATCGTGCTCGTCGGGCAGTACCGCTATCCGCACGGCAAGACGCACTGGGAGGTGCCGGCGGGGCGGATCGCGGACGGCGAATCACCCGCCGCGGCGGCACTACGCGAAGCGCTCGAAGAGACCGGGCATCGAGCCGCGCGCCTCGTGCCGCTCCCGGGTTTCTATCCGACCAACGGAATCAGCGCGCACTACGCGCACCTCTTCGTGGGCATCGACTGCGAGGAGGTCGGTGCGCTGAATCTGGATGCATCGGAGCACCTGACCGTGCGTACGTTCGACACTCAGGACGTGCAGCTCATGTTGGACCAGGGCCGCTTCGAGGACGGCTTCAGTGCGATCGCGCTGATGTACTACTTCCGCTCGCTCGCACGCAGGTCGTAGAGCGCCATCCACGGCCCAGTTCGGTCCACGGACCACAACGCCGTCAACGGGAACTCCATCTCCGTCGGCAGGAACGCTTCGGCCGTGCGCCGCGGACCGCACGAAGGATCGACGACGAGCATCTCGCTCGCGCCTTCGATGACCGGCGCGAGGAAGAACTTGCTCGAATCGGCGGGACGGCGGTCCACGCGCAGGAAGTGCGTGACACCGAGCGAATGAAGCGCGCTCTTCGGGTCGTTGCCGAGCGCGTGGAGCTCCTTGCGGATACCGATCGTGCCCAGGCGCTCGTCGAGCTCGATCAGCTCCTCCATCCGCACCGCGTTGATGCCCGCATCCTCGAGAGGCACGAGACCTTGGTCGAGCGCGATCCGACGGCGATCTTCGCGCGCGTACAGCGACGCACCCGTCGAAGTCCGAAGCCGCATGAGTCGTTGCATGCTCTCGCGGTCGAGCTCGATGTCGGGACCGTAGCGATCGATCGCGACGATCGCGCCCGGGCCGAGCTCCCGCAATCGCGCGGCCGCGATCGCGCGCGTGTCCGCCGCCATCATCACGTGATCGAAGCGAACGGCTTGCACGAGCGGCAGCGCGAGCAGGATCACGAGCGCGCGCGTCCCCCACTTCGACGCGAGCGCGCGCTCGGCGACGAGCCCGGCCGGGAACGCGAGACAGAGCGTCACCGGCAGGAGGTAGCGCACGTGATCGCTCCAGTTCGTCATGAAGAACGCGCTCCACGCGATCACGAACACGAGCACCGGCCGCATCGGCACGCAACGCCAGGCAACGAAGAGCCCGACGAGGCCGAGAACGACGATCGCCGGGTCGTACCCCACGAGCACGCGGGACAAGTGCGCGAACGATTCGAGCCGCACGTCCCACAAGAGGCTCACGCCGCCGATCGAGAAGCCGCCGTCGTCGACCGCGTCCCCCATGATGACTTGGTCGCTCGTCGGCACTCCGTACTTCAGGAAGTACGGATGTCCGAGGATCAGCGCGACGATCGCAAACATCGCGACGCACAGGGCGCCTTGACCGAGGCGCGCAAGAAGCTCCCTCCCGCTCCAGCGTCGCGGCCCCATCAGCCACGCGAGCGCCGGGATGGCGATCGCGGCGAGTCCGCCTTGATGGCACGCGAACGAGAGTCCCGCCGAGATGCCGGCGAGCACGAGGTGCTTCGTCCGGCCTTCACGCACGTACAACGCGGCGGGCCACGCCGCGAGCACGAGGAAGAACGCCATCGGCACCCACGGACGCTCCTGCACCGAGAAATGCAGGTGCAAGAGCCCCGTCGCCACGAGCCACGCAGACACCCACGCTCCTCCGCGCAGGCCCATCGCGCGCGCGGCGCGGAACACGACGAACGGCGTCAACGCTCCGAAGAGCGCGATGAGGAGCCGCGCGACGAGGCGCGCGTCCTCCGGATGATCGAGCAGATGGTTGCCGAACTCGCGCGCGTCATTCCACGGACCGAGCGCGTACTGCGCGCCGTACGCCGGCAGCAAGAGATAAGGAACGAGGTTCGGGTAGTGCGAGTACTTGCCGACGGGCGGCACGAGGTCCTTGTCCTTCGCCATCCCGAGAGCGCTCCGAACGATGTGCGAATCGGGGATGTAGTTCTTCAGACCGCCGTGCTCGATCGGCAGGATGCGCAGCGCGAGCGGCAGCGCGAAGAGGAGCACGAGCGCCGCGAGCTTCGCGGAGAACCTCGAAGGCTTGTCCGTCGAGCCGGTGGCCATCAGGTTGCGCGCCTCGCTTCGGCGGACGGGAACGATCGAATCACGCGCATGCGTCGAGGATGATCACGCGCGGCTCCTACCAAACGCAAGCAGCGCGGTAACGAACTCGCGATCCTGCGCGGGAATGCGAGCGAATCACTGCGGGAATGGACGAGCGACCCGCGCGGGCCGGTCGGCGAGCCGACATCCATCGCGTCGAGCGCCGCTCACGCGCCTCACGCCTCGGGGTCGACCTCGAAGCGCTTCAGGAAGTCGTCGTTCGTCTCGACGTCCCCGAGCTTGGTCACGAGCAGCTCCATCGCCTCGATGAAATTCATCCGCAGGAGCACGCGTCGCAGGATGCCGATGTACTTCAGCCGCTTCTGCGAGTAGAGCTTCTCTTCCTTGCGCGTCCCCGACTTCTCGATGTCGATCGCGGGGAAGATGCGCCGGTCGGCGAGCTTGCGCGACAGCACGAGCTCCATGTTGCCGGTGCCCTTAAACTCCTCGAAGATCAGCTGGTCCATCCGGCTGCCGGTCTCGACGAGAGTCGTGCCGAGGATCGTGAGCGAGCCGGCTTTCTCTGTGTTGCGAGCGCTGCCGAAGATCTGACGCGGGCGCTCCATCGCGCGCGAATCGAGACCGCCCGACATCGTGCGACCGCCGCCCGCGGCGAGGTTGTTGTACGCCCGCGCGAGACGAGTGATCGAGTCGAGCAGGAGGACGACGTCTTGGCCGAGCTCGACGAGACGCGTCGCGCGCTTCCACACGGCTTCGGCGAGCGCGACGTGGTTCTTCGCCGACTCGTCGGCGGTGCTCACGAACACTTGACCCTTCGTCGAACGACGCCACTCGGTCGCTTCCTCGGGACGCTCGTCGACGAGCAGCACCATCAAGTGCACGTCGGGATAACCGACCTCGATGCCCTTGGCGAACTGCCGCATGATGGTCGTCTTGCCGGCGCGCGGCGGAGCGACGATCAGACCGCGCTGTCCGCGTCCGATCGGACAGATGATGTCGAGGATGCGCATCGACACGTCGCCGGTCGCGTCGCCCACGGCGTAGTGGAAGTCCGGGTCGACGGTCGTCAGCGACTTGAAGGCCGGCGCATTCGCCACTTCTTGGGGAGACTTGCCGTCGACCGTCTGCACGTCGATCAGCGCGTACTTGTGCTTTTGACCGCGACCCAATCGACCGGCGACGACCGAACCTTCGCGCAGTCGATGTTGGTGGATCAGACGCTCGGGCACGAAGATGTCGGCGCGCGACGGGAGGTATTGGTGATCGAGCTGCCGGAGCGCACCGAAGCCGCCGTGCTCGAGCACGAGCATCCCTTCGCCGACCTGCGGGACGCGGCCCGCGTCGGGAGGTCCGCCACGATCGCCGCGCCCGTCGCCACGATCGCCGCGCGAATCGTCCGGAGCGCCGCCGCGGTGAGGTGCGCCTCGGCGCGGTTCGCGATCGCGAACAGGCGCTGAGCCCGAGTGATCGGCGCGCGAACTTTCGTCGACGCGCTGGCCGGCCTCGACGCTCTGACCGGATGGATCACGCGTCTCGACTGCGCCGCTTGCGTCGACGCCTTGAGCCTGAGGGCTGCCCGGCTGCTGTCCGCCCGGCGGATGACCTTGACCGCCGCGACGGCGATTGCGTCCGCCGCGACGCCCTGATCCGCGGCGCCGACCCGGCTTGCGCCAGTCGTTGCGAGTATCGCGGTCACCCTGACCACTCGGACGCTCGGCCGACTCCGAAGTCGACGGCGCATCGGAGTGCGTGTCACGGTCGTGCGGTGCGCCGTCACGCTCGCGCGGAGCTGCGTTGCGGTCGCGAGTTCCAGTATCGCGGTCGCGGGCTCCGGCATCGCGGTCCTGCGGCGCGGCCTCACGATCACGAGGTCCTGCATCACGGTCGCGCACTCCGGCATCGCGGTCGCGCGGTGCCGCATCACGCTCACGAGATCCTTCGTCGCGAACGCGGGGCGCCGCATCCCGGTCGCGCCGTCCCGCACCACGCTCGCGCGGGGCCGCATCGCGTTCGCGCGGCGCTGCGTCACGATCGCGCGGAACTGCGGAGTGCGCGTCGCGCTCGCGCGGCGGACCCGGCTCGCGCGGTCCATCAGCTGGACGGCGCTGGCGCGCGGGACGTACCGCGGCGTCTTCCGCCGGTACAGGCGGCGCACGGCGGCTTGCGCCGGATTCGCGCGGTGTGGTGGCGGCTGCACGTTGCGGCCGCTCCATCGCTCCGAAGGGGAGCGGTGCTTGAGAGTCAGACTCGTGAGCGTCGTCGGAGTTCAAGTTGTCCTCGAACGAAATGACTGCGAAAGGTCGGAGCCGATGCGAGACCGGCCCGCGGATCCGGCGCGGAGAACTCCGCGACCACGCGGCGGAGCACGAAAAGCGGCTTCGACGCGCCCGTTCGCTTGGATCCACGCCGCGAACGGATCGGGATGATCGGCACTCGCGCCTCGACGCCGCGGGGCTAGCCCTGCGCAGCGCCGCCGCATCGCGTCTCCGCGGAAGCGTTGCTCCCCTTCCGAGGAGCCTGGCGCACTGGCAATCCTGCAGGCGAAGGACCGCCTGCTCTAGAGGCAAGATGCCTCATAGGTCGGCGGGACGCGACAGGAAATCCAGATTCTGACAAAGGAAGCCGCTCTTCCGCAGAGCCAGCCCCCTGTCGAGTCTATCGGCTCGACCCGGGGGGGCGCTGGATCCAGGTACTTCGCCGGTTCGAAATCCAGGCCCATCGCGCCTCGCGCCGCTCCATCCGCTCCTGCTGGAGCAAGACCTGCGCGCAACGTGTCGACAAGCCGGCGCGAGTGATGAAGCGGCGACACCACGTGCTTCTATTTGTTCGATCGCACTCCGTTCGCGTTCGAGAAGGCGCGGAAGTGGGCGGTGTCGCGCGAGGAGTTCACGAAGGGCGCCCGCTACGCGCTGAGGGCTACTCTCGAGGGATACGACAAGGAAGCGCCGGACTCGAAAGTCCTCGCGTTCATGCCGCTGATCGAGCGCGGTGCGGGCGACGAACGGAATTTCGTGAGGAAGGACGTGAGCTGGGCGCTGCGACGAATCGGCGGGCGAATTCGCGTGCTCAACACGGCAAGCACGAGGGTCGCACAGAAGCTCGCCGCGTCCGACGTCGGATCGAGCCGATGGGTCGGCAAGGACGCGCTGCGCGAACTGACGCGCGCGAAAGCGCGCCTTGCGCGCAATCGGTGAGCGAAACCATCACGGGATGGCTCGCACCGGGATTTGGTCGGGGCGAGAGGATTTGAACCTCCGACCTTTGCGTCCCGAACGCAACGCTCTACCAAG
>JANLUN010000526.1:0-1877 GCA_031363505.1 Planctomycetota bacterium
TCGGTGCGCGCGGTGCGACCGGACTGACGAACGGCGGTGGAGCCTCCGGCGGCACCGCGCTGGCAGGCTGAATCGCCAGGTCGGCGGATGCCCCCGGCGCGACGCGCGATGCGGGTGCGCCGCTACTGGGTGTCGCTGCGACGCCGTCGGCACGGAAACGCAGCAACACTTCACCGAGCGTGAACTCGTCACCGTCCGCCAGCGACGCGCGCTCGACGCGCTGTCCGCCGACCATCAGGCCGTTGCGCGACTTCGCGTCGACGATCGTCCAGCGATTCCCGGAGAGTTCGAGGTGCGCGTGCACCCGGCTCACCGAGACGTCGCGGAGGTGAACGGTGCATTCGGCGCTGCGCCCGAACGTGGCGCCGTGAACCACGTCGAAGCTCTTCCCGACATCAGGGCCGGACAGCAGATAGAGACGGGGCATCGCGGCGCGGGATCGTGCGGAGACTCACGTACCGCGCGAGTCCTGGATCCTCCGGTCCAACTTGCGCCGCAGCTCCGCAGCTGTCAATCGGCCTTTGAACGCCGGGCGGCCGTCGATCGCGAGCACCGGGATCGAGCGGCCGTGCGCCTCCTGGAGCCGCGGATCGCTGTCTATGTCGACGACGACCAGCTTGAATCGCCCAGACAGGCCCGCACGTGCGACCTCGGACTTCATCTCGTCGCACAGCGGGCAGTCAGAGCGCGAATAGAGGGTGAGTTCGACAGTCTCCGATTCGCCGGGCGGACTCTTGAGACTCCAACTACGCAACCATTGGTCGAGCCAAGACATTGAACTCAGCGTATAATTCGCGGCCGGGCGTGTCAGTGCGCCATTCGATCCGTCTGCTCGTCGCTCGTGTGGATCGAGGCCTATTTCACGCGGCGAATTGGAGATCGGCCGTGCTTTGGGTCGTTTTGTCGTTGCTCGCGATCTACGGATTCGTGTGCCTTGCAATCCTGCTCTTGCAAGAGAGGCTGATTTTCTATCCCGGCCGAGCGCCCGAATTGACGCCCGCATCGAGTGGTCTCGAGTACCGAGATCTGTCGATCGTCACTCGCGACAACACTTCGATCCACGCGTGGTTCGTCCCCGCGCAAGGCCGCGCGGTCTCCGAAACGATCGGCGCCGTGCTGATGTGCCACGGCAACGCCGGCAACATCGAGTCGCGTCTCGTCGCAACCAAGTTCTTCGCGCGCGCCGGTTTCGGCGTGTTGCTGTTCGACTACCGCGGCTACGGAAAGAGCAAGGGCCGTCCCAGCGAAGAGGGAACGTACCTCGACGCGGAAGCAGCGCACGAGCACTTGATCCACGTCGAGGGCTTTTCGCCGGATCGGATCCTCGTCCATGGCGAATCACTCGGCGGCGCCGTCGCGATCGAGCTCGCTCGCCGTCGCCCGATCGCCGGACTCGTCTTGGAGAACACGTTCACCTCGCTGCCGGATATCGGGGCCAAGCTCTATCCGTGGGTGCCGGTGCGCTGGCTCGCGCGACTGCAATTCGACTCGGCGGCCAAGATCGGTTTGCTCGAGCGTCCCGTGCTCGTCGTCCATACGCGACAAGACGAAGTCGTGCCGTTCGCGCACGGCCGTGCTCTGTACGAGGCGGCGCGCGGGCCCAAGAGCTTTCTTGCGACGGACGGGCCTCACAATGGGGGTGGATTCTTGCGGCGCAAGGAGTGGCGGGAAGAGGTTGTTGGGTTCGCGGCGACGGCATTCGGCCAATACTGAAACTGGCCCACGTGGCTGCGCCCGTCAGCGTCCGGATGGGAAGACTCTCCAGGCGAGCAACTCCTCTCGTTTGAGCTGTCTGTCGATCACGCCCAGCGCCTGCGCCGGCGTGATGCGCGGCGCCTTGTTCGTGATGCCGCGCACGTAGTTTCGGTACGCGACCC
>JANLUN010000560.1:0-7359 GCA_031363505.1 Planctomycetota bacterium
GCCGATGCCGTTGCCGTAGATCGTTCCCGGCTTCAGTCCTTTGAGCTGTTCCTGCGTGAACATCACGACCGTGACGAGCGCGATCAGCGCGACGAAGGCCTCGGCGAGCATCGCTCCATAGCCGACGAAGCGCGTGTGCGACTCGCGCGCGACTTGTTTCGACGTCGTGCCGGAGCACACGAGGCCGTGGAAGCCCGAGCACGCTCCACACGCGATCGTGACGAACAGGAACGGGAAGAGCTGTCCGCCCGTCGCGCCGTTGTCCCACGTCTTGAACGCGGGCTGCTGGATCTCGTAACCGCCGAACAGCATGCCGATCATGCCGAGGGCGAGCGCGCTGTACAGCACGAAGCCGCCGAGGTATCCGCGCGGTTGCAAGAGTGCCCACACCGGCATCACCGACGCGACTGCGCAGTACGCCATGATCAAGATGGCCCACGTCGTCGGCGTCGCGATCAGCACTTCGGAGAACTGTGTGCCGAGCCACGAGACCGCGAACGTCGCCGGCACGAAGATCACGGTCAAGAGCCATAGCGGCGGCTTGAACATGCGCTGCACGATCCCCATCACGATCGAGAGCGCGAGGTACATCACGCTCGCCGCGGCGACGGCGCCGCCGGGATTGAAGCGCACGCCGGTGCCCGCGAGTTCCTCGGTCCCCCGCACGAAGCTCCCGGCGGTGATGTCCGTGAACGCGACGATCACGTAGATCAGCGCGATCCAGATGAAGGCCATCATCGCGCGTCCAGCCGGCCGGCCGAGGCGCTCGCGCGCGATCTCGGCCACCGAGCAGCCGCCGTGGCGTACCGACGCGATCAAACTCGAGAAGTCGTGCACCGCACCGATGAAGACGACGCCGAAGCCGATCCACAGGAGACACGGCAACCACCCGAAGAGCTGGCACGCGAGGATCGGACCGGCGATCGGGCCGGCCGCGGCGATCGCGGAGAAGTGCTGCGCGAACAAATAGAAGGGCGGCGTCGGAACGAAGTCCTGTCCGTCGTTCTTGGTTTCCGCGGGCGTGGCGCGACGGTCGTCGAGCGTGAACTGCCGCGCGACCCAACCGCCGTACAAGCGGTAGCCCGCGAACAGAAGCGCGAAGAACGCGAGTCCAAGGACGGCCAAGTTCACGCGCGTAGCACAACGTCGGCCTTCGACACGCGCAAGCGGGAGACGCGCGTTGGTCTGGCAATCGAGGCGATCCGCCCGTCATACTCCGGCGATGCGCATGCCGCTCCACGTCCGCATCCTCGTCGGAGCGGCCCTCGGCATGTTGCTCGGGGTCGCGGCGTTCGCTGCGTTCGGCGATGCCCCGGCGCTCGCGAACTTCATCAAGTACGTGAGCCAACCGGTCGGCCAGATCTTTCTGCGCCTCCTGTTGATGCTCGTCGTCCCGCTGATCTTCGCCGCGCTCGTGCTCGGCGTCGCGGGACTCGGCGACATGAGGAGCCTCGGTCGCGTCGGACTGCGCACGCTCGTCTACACGGTGGTCGTGTCGACGATCGCGGTCGTGATCGGGCTGACCCTTGTGAACGTGTTGCGTCCGGGCGACGGTCTTTCGGACGAGACGCGCACACGGATGCTCGTCGGAGCGAAGGAGCGCGCGGCCGCGGTCTCGAGTGCGCCGGCGCCGAAGCTCGGCATAAATCTCTTGATCCAGATCGTGCCCGACAATCCGGTCAAGGCGGCGGCGAATGGCGACATGCTCGCCGTGATGTTCTTCTCGCTGATGATCGGCGTCGGCGTGTGCTTGACGCGCACGGACGCGGCGCGGCGATTCGAGGACGCCGTGCAGGGCTTGTACGACGTGACGATGCGGCTGATCCACATCGTGATCTCGTTCGCGCCGATCGGCGTCGGTGCGCTGCTTTTCACGCTGACGGCGCAACTTGGACACGAGATCCTCTTTCAGCTCGCGCGCTACGTCGGCGTCGTCTTGCTCGCCCTCGCGATCCATCAGTTCGTCGTGTACTCGCTGGCGGTGCGCATCCTCGGCGGGATGAGCCCGGTGCGGTTCTTCAAGGCGATCCAAGCGGCCATGGTCACGGCGTTCTCGACGGCGTCGAGCAATGCGACGCTACCGACGGCGCTGCAGGTGGCGGAGGAGAACCTGAAGCTGCCGACGCGCATCAGCCGCTTCGTGTTGACGATCGGCTCGACGGCCAATCAGAACGGGACGGCGCTCTTCGAGGGCGTCACCGTGCTCTTTCTGGCCCAGTTCTACGGCGTGCCGCTCGCGCTCGAGGAGCAACTTGTCGTGCTCTTCATCTGCATATTGGCCGGCATCGGCACGGCGGGCGTGCCCGGCGGATCGATCCCCGTGATCGCAGTGATCCTGAACCTCGTGCACGTTCCCGTCGAAGGCTTGGGACTGATTCTCGGCGTCGATCGCTTTCTCGACATGTGCCGCACGGTGCTCAACGTGAGCGGCGATCTCGCGGCGGCGGTCGTCGTGTCGCGCGGCGAACCGGGTTACTCGCCCGACTCGGTTGAGCGCGACTGACGGCGTCGGACTACTTGCTCGCGACGGTCGGCACGCACACGACGCTCGACTCCGCGAGGTCGATCACGTCGTGCGAAGCGGATCCGTGCCAGACCCGGTCGAGCCCGCTGCGCTGGTGGCTCCCGACGACGAGGAGATCGGCCTTCTCGTTCGCCGCGATCTGCACCAAGTGATCGGCCGGACGCCCTAGTCCACCGACGAGCGCGAGCTCGACTCGCGAACCGCCGGGCAGCGCGGCGAGCCGCGGCGTGAGCTCGCGCTTCAACGCGGCTTCGACATCCGCGTGACCCTTCCCGATCGGGATGCCGGACGAGCCGCTCGGCGCGGGAAGTGAGAGTCGCTCGCGCACTTCGGGCGGCCAGTACACGTGCGCGCCGACGACTCGGCATTCCGAGTGCCGCGCGAAGCCGTCGACCCAGCGCACGGCCGCGTCCGACGTCCGCGAGTTGTCGATACCCACGACGACGGTGATCTTCTGCGCGCCGCGGAGCCCGGCTTCGAGCGACTCGCCGCCGCGCACGATCAGCACCGGCACCTTCGCGATCTGCGCGACGCGATCGGCGGTACTGCCGAGGCGCCAGAGCTTCGACGAACGCCGACCGAGCGCGGCGACCACGATCATCGTCGCCTGTTTTCGATCCGCGTACGCGGCGAGCGCTTCGTCGGGCGTACCTGCGACGAGATCGGTGACCACCTTCGCGCCGTACGGCGCGAGCTTCGCCGCTTCCTCTCGCAGGCGCGTGCGCAGCCGGTCGATCTCTTCCTGCACGTGCTTGCGCAAGGGGCTCGCAGGCTCGACCGCGGGGTCGAGCACGAGCTGCTCCGCGCCCGCGAGCTCGGCGACGTGGACGAGCGCGAGGTCCACTTTCGACCGCACGGCGACGAGCGCGGCGACTCGCGCGGCGCGACTCGCGCCTTCGGTGAAGTCGGTTCCACAGACGATCGTCATCGGGGCCTCCTCGAAGTGCTCACTCTGGCCGCACGAGCCGCGTTCGGATCATCGACGCGATCACGGCGACGACCAAGATGCCGACGACGGTGCCGAGCGCGACTTGCACGGGCATCTTGTACCAGTGAGCGATCAGCATCTTGACGCCGATGAAGATCAGGATGATCGAGAGCCCGTACTTCAGGTAGTGCAGGTAACGCAGCAGACCCGACACCGCGAAGAACAGCGACCGCAGGCCCATGATCGCGAAGATGTTCGACGTGTACAGGATGAACCGGTCGTGCGAGATGCCGAGCGCGGCGGGCACGGAGTCGACCGCGAACAATACGTCCGTCGTCTCGACCACCAAGAGCGCCAGAAACAGCGGCGTCGCCAGGCGTCGCCCGTCGCGGACCACGAAGAAACGCGATCCCTCGTACTGATCGGTCACCGGCAAGAATCGCCGCGCCAATCGGAGCACGATGTTCTTCTCGGGCTCCATCTGATCTTCCTTCTGGAAGAGCAGCTTGATGCCGGTGAGCAGCAAGATCGCGCCGAGGACGTAGATGGTCCAGTGGAACTTCTCGATCAGCGCGACGCCGACGAGCAAGAACAAACCGCGCATCGCGAGCGCACCGAGGATGCCCCAGAAAAGGACGCGGTGCTGGCAATCGCTGGGGATCGCGAAGTACGTGAAGATGACGAGGAAGACGAAGATATTGTCGACCGAGAGCGCGTACTCGGTGAGGTAGCACGTCAAGAACTCGAGGCCCTTGTCGGGACCGCGCTGCATCCACACGAGCGCATTGAATGCCAAGCCCAGCGTGAGCCACACGCCGGTCCACGTCAGCGCCTCCTTGACCGAGACGTCGTGCGCCTTGCGATGAAAAACGCCCAGGTCGAGCGCCATCATGCCGACGACGACGACACCGAAGATCGTCCACAAGATCCAGCTGTCCATCGTTCAGCGCATCATCCGTAGATCAGGAGTCGGATGCCGGGCGGAAGGCGCTTCGTCAGCCCGGCGAGCACGTGCCCACGCAGCAAGTGGTAGAACGCGCCCCGCTGACTGACGCCGATCATGATGCCGGTGACGCCGAGCGATTCGGCGGCACGCAGGATGCCTTCGACCGCGTTGTACGAGACCGTGTAGATCGGGATCAACGTCATTCCGTCGTTCTCCGCGGCGCGCGCCGCGGACTGGAGCGCCTCGACGCCCTCGAACTTGGGTTTCCATTCGGTCGTGCGTACGAAGAGTCCGGTTCGTTCTTCGACGTAAAGTGCGTACAGCGTCCGTCCCCCGCGGCCCTTCTCGCGTGCGATCGCTTCCGACACGAGCCCGGCATTCGGGGCACGCATCGCGATCAATGTGCTGGACGGATAGAGGCGCGTGATCGCGTGTGCCTGGTTGAGGCTCAAGATCTCGAGCTTCTGGTCGATCTCGAGCCGCTCCTCCGATTCCAAGATGCGTGTCGGGGTAGCGCGCGCGACGAACGGCAGCATGTAGAACAGGTCCGCGAACCACTTGCGCCGCGTCCCGACCGCGAGGACGAGCCCCATCGCGACGAGGCTGCTGCCGAAGAGCGTCGCGTTCTTCTTCTCGACGATGTTGATCGCCCACGCGACGAGCACCACGGCCGTCGTCGCGATGCCGATCCAGTACTTCCAACCGCGGATCTTCGAGCGCCAGCGCAGCACATCGAGACCCGCCGAGCTCAGTACGAACGCACCGAGCAGCCCGAACGCGTACATGTCACCGAGCGTGATGAGGTCCCCGTGGGTGAAGTAGATGACGATCACGGGCACGATCGTCGCGACGAGGATCGCGATCTGCGGCGTCTCGAAGCGTCGGTTCCGCTTTGCGATCGCGGACGGCATGAAGCCGCGCTCGGTCAGCGCGAGGAACACGTGGTATCCACCGATGATCGCCGTGTTCGCAGCGAAGAGGAGCAGTGACGAACCGGTGAGCACGACGGCGAGCTTGATCGCGAGCCCGCCGTACGCGCCGCCGAGCTCCGAGATGAAGTGCTCGTGGTTCGCGCTCTTGACGACCTCGGGCAGGAGCGCCATCGCGAAGAGCGTCAGCACGGGCGACGTCGCGAGCATCGAGTACACGACGTAGCGCATGCCGCGGCTGGCGGTCCTCTTGATCGGCAAGCGCATGGCCGGGCTGAGCTGGCTGATGCTCTCGAGGCCGGAGAACGCCAGCCACGCGCCCGCGAAACCGATCAAGAACGTGCGCGGCGAGATGTCGTTCACTTGCGACAAGTTCGCTTTGATCGCAGCCCATTCGTTTGGTCCGAACTTCACCGCGACGAAGCCGATCACGATGAAGTTGACGATGAGGGCGCAGCACGCCATCACGAGCGACAGCCAAGCGCTCTCCCGAATCCCGATCGTGTTGACGATCGCGAGGAACAGCAGCGTGCACACGGCCATCGCGACGACGTGGTGCTCGAGCCAGGGGAATACGCTCGCGAGATAGTGGATCCCCGACACCGACGAGATCGCCGACGTCAGGAAGTAGTCCACGGTGATCAGGAGGCCGCCGATGCAACCGACGATCGGAGTGAACGCCTGCGTGGCGATGCTGACCACGCCGCCGCCGTCGGGATTGCGCCAGCAGATCTCGACGTACTTCGCGGCGAGGAACAGGAAGCCGATCGTCGCCGCCGCGACGTAGATGGGCGCGGTGTTCCCGACCTGCTTGTAGAGGATGCCGGGGACGTAATAGATCGACGTCCCGATGTCGCAGAACACGACCGCCCACACGAGGAGCGGCGTCAGCTGACGGAGATGCGTGTCCGGACTGTGCGCGGAATGCTCGACCGCGTTGCCAGGATGAGCGCCGGTGTCAGCCCCAGTCTCAGACAATGGTCCGTCTTTCACGCGCGTTGCGATCGGGGGGAACGACGGGACGGCGCTGGACTCCGACGGCGAGGGTGCGCGCGTCGCGAGGTCGTGGGACGGGACAGTTCGAGCTGCGGCTCGGCGACATCGAAGGCGAATAGGATACGGCGCGCCGCCGCGATTCCAACTCGAACCGCCATGTCTCGACATCGCGGCCGCGAAAGGCTAGCGCGAGAGAGCACCGGCACGAAGCGTGCGCCGACGCGATGCGTGCCCTCTTCTGCGCGAAGCGTGAACCTCGCGAAGCGAGCCATGGTGGTGGGCCCCGCAGGACTCGAACCTGCGACCAAGCGATTATGAGTCGCCTGCTCTAACCAACTGAGCTAGAGGCCCCGCGCGGCGGATGGTAGCAGCCCGCGCGTTGACGCACCACGCTCGGCGGGCACACCTCCGGCGTTCGACTTGCGTGCCTCGAACAGCTCCCCGCCGACGGCGCCGCTACACTGGGCGCCCCTCATCCACCGGAGCTCGCTGCGACACATGTCCATCACTCGCCCTGCGCGCCGGATCGCGCTGATTCCGCTCTTCATGGTCTTGGGCTGCGCGGCAGGCGCACCGGCGAGCGCGGCGCCCACGAACGCGCAACAGGCGCGGGCGGCGAACGCAGCGCCCGAACACGAACCGCGCACGATTCGTTTCGGTGATGCGGCCGCCGGCCGCAAGCTCATGCCGATCTTTCCCAGCACGACGTACGACGCGGCGGTGCCGACGCCCGATTCGCAGCTCCGGCAGCCGCTGGGCACGTTCACGGCGCATCACGCGGAGATCGTGAGCTACCTGCGCGCGCTTGAGAAGGCCAGCCCGCGCGTGCGCGTCTCGACGTTCGGGCGCACGCACGAAGGCCGCGAGCTCGTCTGGGCCGCGATCGGGCTGCCCGAGAACATCCGCGACCTCGACACGATCCGCGCGAAACTCGGGAAGCTCGCCGATCCGCGCGAGACTTCAACTGGCGATGCGGATCGCATCGCCGAAGGCACTCCGGCCGTCGCGTGGCTCGGCTACAGCATCCACGGCGACG
>JANLUN010000563.1:0-5099 GCA_031363505.1 Planctomycetota bacterium
CGCTCCGGATCCGTGGACATGACGAGCACGGGCAATCGTGCGGTGCTCGGTGACGCGTGCAGCTCGCGGCACGTCGACGCGGCGCGATCGTCGGCGACGCGCGATCCGAGCAGCACGAGATCTGGCCAGAGTGCATCGCACAGCGCGACGAGCGACGTGTCGTCGTCGACTTCCTCGACTTGGAACGCGGCCTTCTCGAGAGCGCTGCGCACGTTGGAGCGCTGCGCGAGGTCGAGTCCTGTGACGAGGACGAGATGGAGTGCACGCGGATCGTCGGGGCGCATGGGCGGGGGCTTCCGGACCCGGCCTTATCGACGGAAGCGCGCGGCCCGCTGCAACGGCCGACGAGACTTCCCGGTCCCTTGCGATTCTTTCCGGGAGCGCGGGGGGCGCGCTCGACGCGCCTCGCCCGGCCGTCAGGCCTTGGCGAGCGTGCCTTGGACGCTTCGCGCGACCTCGGCGGTGAACTCTCGCGTGCCGAGCTTGCCGCCGATGTCGCGCGTGCTGCGGCCGCTGGCGATCGTCGCGAAGAGCGCCTTGCGCAGCACCTTGCCCGCTTCGATCTCCCCGATGTGGCGGAGAAAGTTCGACAGCGAGAGCAGCGCCGCGGTCGGGTTGCACACGTTCTTGCCCGCGATGTCGGGAGCCGTGCCGCCCGCGGGGTCGAACATCGCGAGCGCGATGTGCCCGTCGTCGTCGAACGCGTACGACGTGCTGTCGCCGAGTCCCATTGAACCGATCAATCCGCACGCCATGTCGGACAAGAAGTCGCCGTACTCGTTCGGGCACACGATCACGCCGTAGCGTTCCGGGTTCATGATCACGCCGGCGAGCAGTGCGTCGAAGAGCTCGCGACGGTAGGGGATCGACGGGTAGTCCTGTGCGACTTGCCCCACGACCTCTTCGAAGAGTCCGTCGGTCGCGCGCTGGATCGTGTACTTGCTCGTCGAGACGACGCCGGTTCCGCGCACCATCGCGAGCTTGAACGCGAACCGCGCGGCGAAACGACTCGGTCCGCGCTCGATGACGCGCAGCGATACCGCAGTGTCGCGACCGATGCGCCGGCCGGCGTCGTCGTACGTGCCGCCGGTCGCGATGCGCACGACGTCGATGTCGAGCGGCTTGGTGAAGTTCGACGAGATGCCCGGGATCGTGCACACCGGGCGGTGGATCACCGCGAACTGGCAGCGCTCGCGCAGCACTTGATTCGGGCTCTCGCCGGTGGTTGCGGTCGGGTACTTGAGCGCGGAGCGATGGCGGCGCATCAGCGCGACGGTCTCGTCGTAGAGCGCCGAGCCGCGCGCGTTGCGGTTGGGCTCCGATAAGTCGACTTGTTGGAACTCGAGCCGGCACGGCAGGCTTTCCGCGACGCTGTGAACGCTCTGGCTGAGCTCGGCCGAGATGCCGTCCCCGAGGAGCTCGACGATCGTGTAGGTCTTCATGTGCGGGAGAACGCTTCTGCGAGCGACTGAGGGCGAGCAGGATAGCGGCGCGGTGCGCGACCACAACATCGGGTGCCCCCCAGCGGCAGTCAGGGCGCCGGTCTGCGCAGTCGCCGCGCGTTCCGGGGGGATAGTTCGCGGCGCGAGGCTGCGACGGGTCCGCCGCACAGGCTATGCTCCGTCTCGTTTCGCTAGCCGCGCGGCAGGCGCGTACAGCGATCGGTGCTGCCGAATGCGTGCCCGAGGAATGCCCCCGAGGATCACAGGCGAATGACAGGCAGTCAGCGCAACGCACTGCTCGCCGTCGCTTTGGCGATCGCAGCGGGCCTCGCGACATGGTTGTGGTGGGCGGTGCAGCCGCCGGCCCCCGCGCGCCCTCCGCCGACGCCGTCCGCGCACGAGCAAGCGCCGCCCGCGCCCGTGCCGAGTCGCGCGGAGCCGCTCGACGATGAGCCGGAGCGCGTGACGATCCTCTCGGCGGAGACAGCTCCCGCCGCGCCCGACACGACCGTCGTGTTTCCGCTCGAAGTCGCTCTCGAGCTCGTTCGATCCGATGTCGTGCTCCGCGCCGAGGGCGAACCCGCGCTCGGTTCCGCTGCGACCGCGCGCCTGCGCGGTTCGGTCAAGAACGCGGGCGGCACGGGCATACGCGCCGAGATCACGTTTCCCACGGGCACCAACAAAGGCCGCGTGCTCTACAGCGATCGCGAGGGCGTGTTCGGCGCGAACGATCTGTATCCAGGTCTCGCGCTCGTCGAAGTGCGCGGCCCCGGGATCGTCTCGCTGCGCGAAGTGCGGCTCCGTCAGGACCGCGACTCGCAACTCCACGTCGTGTACGGACGTCCCGCGACCGTGCACGGAGAAGTCCTCGGCGGCGACGGAGCAGCGCTCGAGGGCGCGCGCGTCACGATGGATGGACAGGAGACGACGACCGACGAGAGGGGACAGTTCCGGTTCGATTCGATGACGGCCGGCGAGGTGATCGTCGTCGTCGACAAGCCCGGGTACGCGGCGTACCGCGAGAGCATCACGGTGCCCGCGGGGCGAACGATCGAGCCCGGTCGTCTCAAGTACGTGCTGCAGCCCGGAGCGCGACTCGAGATCAGCATCGCGGAAGCCATCAACCCCGGTTTCGAAGCGCAGGTCTTCCTGCTCCCGAGCAATCCGAAGGCGCAGCGCCGCTTTCCGTGGTTCACGGTGAGCCCCGTGCGCGTGTACCCCGGTGGAACGACGGTAGTCGAGGACCTGCCGGCCGAAGCGATTGACGTGCGGCTCTTCCACATCGGTGCCGTGGCGGAACCGCGCGTGCGTTCGGTGTCGTTGCAAGCAGGAGAGAGCGAAACCCTCGTCTTGCACCTCGAGCCCGCGCCGCAACTCATGGGCGTCGTGCGTTCGGGAGCCATGACGATCGCCGGTGCGCACGTGCGCATGGAGCCGCCCGATCAAGTGAACGCGACGATGGCCGCGCTGAACGTCCGCGATTACCTCTTGCTCGAGAACGAGCTCTACCCCGCGCTGCCGACTGCCGTGCAAGAAACGGTGAGCGATGGCAACGGACAGTTCTGGCTCACTGCGTACGAGGATGTCTCGAAGCTTCGCTACTTGGTCGCCACGTCACCGGACGGCAAGCGCAGCGGGGGCATCGTGCTGCGCGGCGGCGAGAATCAGGTCGCCGTCGAGCTTCACCCGACGCAGACGGGCTCGGCCGAGCTGATCCTCGAACTCGACGGACGCTATCAGGCGTTGCCGATCAAGCTGACGGTCGACGGCAGTCCGCGCGAGGCGACGGCATTGCCTCCGGGACAAGATCTGCACATCGGTGACCTCACCCCGGGGACGTGGCGGCTGCGCGTGCGCTGGGCCGAGGAGACGCTCGTCGATGGACAATCGCTCGACATCAAGAGCTCCTTGTCGTGGTCGGTGACGCTTCCCGAAGGCGCGATCAACGGCCAAGAAGAAGACATCCGAAAGCGCGCGCAACGGATTCGGTGAACGAACCGCGTGGAGCGCGGAGCCGGCCTCGGAGTCGTCATTGAGCTCGCGCCTTGACTCGCGCAACTGTCGGTCGCGCGCGGCTCGCTTCCCTACGGTCGAGCGCTAGGATCTCCGGCCGATCGCCATGACTCAAACCCTCGCACTCGACGGCTCTTCGCTCACGCTCGACGCGCTCGCAGGTCTCGTTCGCGGCGAGAGCGCCACCGTGTCGGTGACGAAGCGCGCGATGGACGGCGTTGCGGCCGCGCGCAAGCTCGTCGACGCGCACGTCGCTGCGGGCGACGTCGTGTACGGCCTGACGACGGGCTTCGGAAAGCTCAAGAACGTCGCGATCGGCGCCGGCGATCTCGTGGAGCTGCAACGCAACTTGATCCTGTCGCACTGCTGCGGCACCGGCGAACCGATGCCGATCGAAGAGGTCCGCATCGCGCAGGTGCTGCGCCTCAACGGCCTCGTGCGCGGTCATTCGGGTGCGTCCCCGGAGCTTGTGCAGCGCCTCGTCGAGCTCCTCAACAAGGGCTTCGTTCCCGTCGTGCCGCGGCAAGGATCGGTCGGCGCGAGCGGCGACCTGGCACCGCTCGCGCACATGGCCGCGGCGTACATGGGGATCGGCGAGGCGTACGTCGGTGGAAAACGGCGCAGCGCGAAGGCCGCGCTCACGGCGATCGGTGTGAAGCCTGTCGTCTTGCAAGCGAAGGAAGGTCTCGCGCTGATCAACGGCACCGAGATCATCAAGGCGATCGGCGTGTGCGCGTGGTGGCGTGCCGTGAACGTGTCGAAGGCGGCGGACGCGATCGCGTCGCTGACGATCGAATCCTTGCTCGGGAGCGCGAAGCCGTTCGACGACCGACTCGCCGAGCTCAAAGGCCACGCCGGTCACCGGCGCACGTCGGCGAACGTGCGCAAGTGCCTCGCGGATTCGAAGGTGCTCGAGAGCCACAAGGACTGCGACCGCGTGCAGGACGCGTACTCACTGCGCTGCGTGCCGCAGATCCACGGGGCGTTCAAGGCCGCGTTGGAACACGTCGGCGGCGTGCTCTCCGGAGAGATCAACAGCGTCACCGACAATCCGATCGTGTTCGCGAAGACGCGCGAGGTCGTGAGCGCCGGCCAGTTCCACGGCCAGCCGCTGTCGATGCCGCTCGATTATCTCGGGATCGCGCTCGCGACGATCGCGAACGTCAGCGAGCGGCGGCTCGAGCAGCTCGTGAACCCCGACTTGTCGCACCTGCCGGCGTTCCTGACGCCCGAGCCGGGCCTGAACTCGGGGCTGATGATCGTCCAAGTCGTCGCGGCGGCGCTCGCATCGGAGAACAAGGTGCTCGCGCACCCGGCGTCGGTCGACACGATCCCGACGAGCGCGAACCAAGAAGACCACGTGTCGATGGGGGTGACGGCGGCGCGCAAAGCCGTGGAGATCGTGAACAACGTCGAAGGCGTGCTCGCGCTCGAGTGGCTCGCGGCCGCGCAGGCGCGCGAGTTCCATCTCGATTTGCGCGCAGGGCGCGGTGCGCGGGCGGCGTACGAGTGCCTGCGGACGCGCGTCAAGCCGCTGAAGCGCGACCGCTACCTGCACACGGACATCGAGGCGGCAAGGGAGCTCCTGCGGTCCGGCGCGCTCGTCGCGGCGGTCGAGCGCGCGGTCGGACCGCTCGACGCGTA
>JANLUN010000621.1:0-5082 GCA_031363505.1 Planctomycetota bacterium
TGGGCCTCGCGCCAGGTGACGTGCACGCGGCGTTGCAGCGCAACAACTACCTCGCCGCCGTCGGACAGACGAAGGGCAACCTCGTCCAGATCAATCTGCTCGCGAACACCGACCTGCGAACGACGGACGAGTTCTCGGACCTGATCGTCGCCGAACGCGGCGGTTCGATCGTCCGACTGAGCGACGTCGCGCGCGTCGAGCTGGGCGCCGAAGAAGCCGATCTCGTCGCGAAGTACAACCGACAGGAGAGTGTGTACCTCGGCGTGTGGCCGCTCGTCGGCGCGAACGAGATCAACGTCGCCGACCGATTGCGCGCCGAGATGGATCGCATCCGGCCGACGCTGCCCAAGGACGTCGAGATGCGCCTCGTGTGGGACGGCACGGTGTTCATGCGGGACGCACTCCAGGAGATCTCGAAGACCCTCGTCGAGACGATCCTGATCGTCGGCTTCGTCGTCTTCCTCTTCATGGGGTCGATCCGCACCGCGCTCGTCCCGCTCGTCGCGATGCCCGTGTCGCTCGTCGGCGCGGCGATCGTGATGCTGGCGTTCGGCTTCAGTTTGAATCTCCTCACGCTCCTGGCGATCGTGCTCTCCGTCGGCCTCGTGGTCGACGATGCGATCGTCGTCGTCGAGAACGTCGAGCGCCACGTGCGCATGGGTAAGTCGCGGATCGAGGCGGCCATCGCGGCGGCGCGCGAGCTCGTCGGCCCGATCATCGCAATGACGATCACGCTCGCGGCGGTTTACACCCCGATCGGATTCCAAGGTGGACTGACGGGGACGCTCTTCCTCGAGTTCGCGATCACGCTCGCCGCCGCGGTGATCGTGTCCGGCATCGTCGCGGTCACGCTTTCGCCCGTGATGAGCTCCCGCTTTGTTCACGCGCACGGCGAGGAAGGGCGGCTCACGAAGCTCGTCAACCACGGCTTCGAGATGGTGCGGCGCGCGTACACGTACCTCCTCGAGATCGCGCTCGAGATCCGCTGGGCGATCGTCGTGGTCGCGCTCCTCGTGATGGCGGCGGCGTGGCCGTTGTATACGAACTCGCGTCGCGAGTTGGCGCCCGTCGAAGACCAAAGTCACATCAGCTTGTTCCTCGACGCATCGCCGGATTCGACGCTCGAAGCGGTCAATCGCGAATCGCTCAAAGTCGTCGACGCGGTCACGGCGTTTCCCGAAGCGCAGTTCATGTGGTCGCTGACCGCCGCGTGGGGCGGATTCGGCGGCATGGTCCAGAAGAATTGGAAGGAGCGCGAGCGCTCGACCGAAGAGCTCTTCCCGCAGGTGTTCGGCGCGGTGTCGCAGATCCCCGGACTGCGCGTCTTTCCGCGACTTGATCCGCCGCTGCCCACGTCGGGGCAGTACGACGTCGAGCTCGTTCTCCAGAGCGAAGCCTCCGTGGAAGAGATGCTCGAGACGGCGAATGCAGTCGTCGGCGCGGGCTGGGCGAGCGGCAAGTTCTTGTACGTCGACACCGACTTGAAGATCGACCGGCCGCAAGCGCACGTCGTGATCGACCGCGAGCAGCTCGCCGACCTTGGCCTCGACCTCGCGGGGGTCGGACGCGAGCTCGGCACGCTCCTCGGCGGCGGATACGTGAACCGCTTCAACTACTTCGACCACAGCTACAAGGTGATTCCGCAGATCGGCGACAAGGACCGCGCGACCGTCGGACCGTTGCTCGATCTCAAGATAAAGACGCCTAGCGGAGAGCTCGTGCCGGTCTCGACGTTCACGCACATCGAGACGAGCACGGCACCGCGCACGCTGAATCGATTCCAGCAGCGCAACGCCGTGAAGATCTTCGGCGCCGTGATGCCGCGCGTCACGAAGGAGGAAGGGCTCACTGTCCTCGAGAACGCCGCGAAGGCGGTCGCGGGACCCTCCGTCCACCTCGACTACGCCGGTGAATCGCGCCAGATTCGTCGCGAGGGCTCGTCGCTGACCGTGACGCTCGGCTTCGCGATCGTGCTCATCTATCTCGTGCTCGCGGCGCAGTTCAAGAGCTTCCGCGATCCGCTGATCGTGCTGCTCGGCTCGGTGCCGCTCGCGATCTCCGGTGCGCTCGTGTTCAGCTACCTCGACCTCACGACCATCAACATCTACTCGCAAGTCGGACTGATCACACTCGTCGGCTTGATCGCGAAGAACGGCATCCTGATCGTGCAGTTCGCGAACACGCTGCAGGAGCGCGGCCTCTCGAAGATGGATGCCTTGCGCGAATCCGCGTCGACGCGCCTCCGGCCCGTCCTCATGACGTCTGCCGCGACGGTGTTCGGACACTTCCCGCTCGTGCTCGTGTCGGGGCCCGGCGCTGAAGCGCGCAACAGCATCGGCATCATCCTCGTCGCCGGCATGACCGTGGGCACGGTGTTCACGCTGTTCGTCGTACCGGTCTTCTATTCGCTCATCGCCGAGCAGCACAAACCGAGCGAGGCGCACGAAGCGCTCGAACGCGAAGCAGTCTCCATCGCGCCGGCGCGTACCGCCATGGGGGTCGCATGAGAACGCAAGCCAACGAGCAGCAGACGCTCGCGTCTCGCGCACGATTCGCCGCGGCCGTTCTCGTCGTGCTCAGTGCGTGCACCGCAGTCGGCCGCGACTACGAAACGCCGAAAGCGCCCGTCCCAACGGCGTGGCGCGACGTGAACGAATCACCGTGGCAGCAAGGCGCACCTGATCTCGCGGCGTGGTGGCGCAAGCTCGAGGACCCCGTGCTCGATTCGCTCGTCGATCGCGCGGTGAGCGGGAGCCTCGACCTTCGCGAAGCGTTGGCGCGCGTCCGCGAGTCACGCGCGTTGCGCGGGGCCGCGGCTGCCGATCGCTACCCGACGCTCGACGCGCGCGCTTCGTACGAGCGCGGCGAGCTGAGCGAAGCGACGGAGTTCGGGAAGCTCTTCCCGTCGCTCGGCGAGATCGACACGTACTCCGCCGGAATCGACGCGTCGTGGGAAGTGGACCTCTGGGGCCGCGTTCGACGTGTGGTCGAGGCCGCCGACGCCGATCTCCAAGCGACGATCGAGGACGCGCGCGCCGCCGCGGTGATCGTGGTGGCCGAGACGGCTTCGCGCTACATCGAGTTGCGCGCGTTTCAACAGCGCCTTGCCCTCGCGCGTACGAACGTCGCGCTGCAAGAGCAGACTCTCGAGCTGACGCGAACGCGCTTCGATGCGGGCCTCGTCGGCGAGGGTGACGTCGCGCTGGCCGCGCGGAACCTCGAGACCACGCGCTCGTTCGTGCCGCTGCTCGAATATGGATTGCGCGCGGCCGAGAACCGCTTGGCGGTTCTGCTCGGGCTCGCACCTGGCGAGCTGGCAGCGGAGCTCGCGGAGGTTCAACCGATTCCGGTCCCGCCGACCGACGTCGCCGTCGGCGTTCCCGCCGATCTCGTGCGCCGTCGCGCCGATATTCGTCGCGCCGAGCGCGAGCTCGCGGCCGAGACGGCGCGCATCGGCGTGCGCGAAGGCGATCTCTATCCGCGCCTCGCGCTCCTGGGGCGACTCGGCGGCGAGGCCGAAGACGCATCCGACGTGTTCTCCGACGACGGCATCGTCTACGGATTCGGACCGGCGCTGCGCTGGAACCTCTTCGACGGCGGTCGACTGCGCGACCGCGTCGACGCGCAAGACGCGCGCGCCGAGCAAGCGCTCGTGCGCTGGCAGCGCACGGTGCTCGTCGCGCTCGAGGAGACCGAGAACGCGATGACGGGCTTTGTGCGCGAGCAAACGCGGCGCGGCTCGCTTTCCCAAAGTGCGTCGCACGCGCGCGTCGCGGTGGAGCTCGCGCGCTCGCAATACACGGAAGGCCTGTCGGACTTCCAACCCGTCCTCGATTCGCAGCGCAGCTTGGCGTTGATCGAAGACGAGCTCGCGCAGAGCGACGCCGCGGTCACGACGCGCCTAGTCGCGCTGTACAAGTCGCTCGGCGGCGGCTGGGAGAGCGAAGAGGTCGTGGCGCGATTCGATTCGCACTGATTCGCGCGTTCGGGCGCGAGGGTCGAGAGCCTCGTTCATGTAGCGGAGGAAACTCTCGACCGTGCAGTGTTCGCGGGCCTTTGCGCGTGCGTCATCACGACGACGTAACACCCGACTCGTGAATCTCGTTTGGAAAGGAATCGTGCCCGGCAGACCACTCACACCATTCCACGAAACGAAAACCACGAAGCACTCCAAGCTCATCGTGTCATTCGGCTCACTTGCGGTCGCTCTCGGTACCACGATCGTCGCCGCGCGAGCCGCGCCCACTCAGCCTCTTCGAACGGCGCCCGTTGGCGACGAAATCCAACTCTCGTACTCGAGGATCTACTGAGAGTGCAACGCGCCGGCCAACGATCTGGGCGTGCACGTGACTCTCGACGGCCAAAACTGGAAGGGCCTCAGGATCGTCAACCCTAACGACAAGATCCTCTTTGAGGTCAGAGGCCGGGGTCCCGACAAGAACCTCGGCATGACCGAATTGTTCTTCGAGGGTGCGGAGCCGTCACTCGACAAACCCACGGAGCCGTTCTGGCGCGCGAGCCACTCGCGCGAGGACCGATCGCACGCCGGCATTGGGCTCGCCCTGGTGGGTCGACTGGCGACGCTGCTCCAGATCGACATCCTCTTCACGATCGAGGACGGTGTCTTCCGAGCGCGTATGTCGTGCGTGTGCGCATGAGGGCCGTGGTCTCCCGCAGGACGCCCGGAATCCAGAATCGCAACCCGTGATCCGCGGAGCGAGCGGTCCGCTGACCCGGAGCTCGCGAGTCAAGCATCCTCGCGACTGAGACCGATAGGCATCTGCAGGGACCCACCGTGCCGCGCTTCGCAGACACCGTCACGGAACGCAAGGTCGGGTGAGCGAGGAACGCCACGAACGAAAGCGGCGCGGGTGGAGAACGTCGATTCTCCTCGTCTCGATCTTGTGCGTCGTGTGTGCGGCGAGCCACTTCGCCTACCGTGGCGGGGTACGAGTATTGGAAGAGCGCGCCGACGAAGAGCTCACGTACCAGGTCTACGAGTGCCGCGCGTCGGTACATGACCGGCTCGAACAGATCGTCGTCGTGCTCGAGCTGCTCTCGGGACAACAGCTCAATCTGTCC
>JANLUN010000637.1:0-3210 GCA_031363505.1 Planctomycetota bacterium
CTTGTACGACAGATCCTGCGGCGCCGCACCGAGGCTCGCCTGACCGACGATCACATTGTCCTCGCCGATGCGAGTGACGCCGTCGATCACGACTTGCGCGCCGACACGCGTGCGGTCACCGATCTGGACGTGTGAGCCGACCACGCAATACGGGCCGATCTCGACACCCACGCCGAGCTCGGAGCCGGCAGCGATCACCGCCGTGGGATGGATCTTGGTGGACATCTCGGAACTCCTAGGCATCGACCATCGTGAACATCAGCATCGCCTCGCACACCAGTCGGCCGGCGACCGTGCCGGAGCCGCGCACCTGCGCCGTCTGATCCTTCGTGCGCACGGTCTCGACTTCGATGCGCAATTGGTCACCGGGCACGACCGCGCCGCGCAACTTGACCTTGTCGATCGACCAGAGGACTGCAAGCTTGCCGGAGTTCTCGAGCTTGCGCAGCAGGAGAACGCCCGCGAGCTGCGCCATCGCCTCGAGCTGCAATACGCCCGGCATCAGCGGCGCGTTGGGAAAGTGCCCGCTGAAATACGGCTCGTTGATCGACACGTTCTTAATGGCGACCGCGCGCTTGAAGCCGTCGATCTCGAGCACGCGATCGATCAAGAGGAACGGGTAGCGGTGCGGCAACATCCGCAGGATCTCGCGCACGTCGAGCCCGGACTCACGGCGGATGAGTCCGCCGGTCTCCATGGACTGCATCAGGTCGAGCAGTCGGCGCACGAGATCCGCGTTCGTCGAATGGCCCGAGCGCGTCGCGATGATGTGCGCTTCGAGATCGGCGCCGAGGAGGTGCAGATCCCCGAGCAGGTCGAGCAACTTGTGCCGCACCGGCTCGGACGGAAGCCGCAACTTCATCTGCGGATCTCCGAGTACGACCGTGTTCTCGCGCGTCGCGCCCTTACCGAAGCCGGCCTTCTGCAACGCCTCGACTTCCGAAGCCAAGCAGAACGTGCGCGCGGGCGCGATCTCGCGACCGAACGTTTCCGCCGAGACGTCGATCTGAAACGAACCGCCGTCGATACCCACCTCGTCGAACGAGGCGACGTACTGGAGCGTCAGCATCGGCCGGTCGGTCGGCAGCGCGACCAGCGTCGCGTTGCCGTTCCGCACGTAGACCGGCTGATCGAGCCGGAACACCTTCGCCTCGGCATCCTGGTCGACGAGACCCGCCGTCTGGATCAAGCGCATGTACTCGAGCGCGCTCCCGTCGAGACCGGGCAGCTCGGAGCCCGAGAGCTCGACGGTCAGGTTGTCGAGTCCGAGCCCGGTGCACACCGCGAGCAAGTGCTCGACTGTGTCGACCTCCGCCTGACCGCGCTGCAGCCGAGTGCGGCGTTCCTTGGCTTGGTGGTAGCTGATGTGCGCCGGGATCGGCGCCGAATCAGGCAGGTCGGTGCGCACGAACTCGACGCCGGTGCCGTGCGGCGCCGGCAACATGCGTGCGTGGATCGCCTGGCCCGAGTGCAGCCCGATGCCCGAGAACTCGACCACCGTGCGCAACGTGCGTTGACGGCGCGTCATCGAGTCTTCCTTTCGATCTCCGCGAGTTTCTCTTCGAGCGCGCGCACGCGCTCCACGAGTTGCGGCAGCCGTTGCGTGAGCGCGAGTTGCCGCAGAGCTTCGCCGCGCGGTCGCGCCGGCCAGCCCAGATAGTCCGCACCCGCGGGGACATCGCCGAACACGCCTGCCTGACCGGCGATCCTCGCGCCGTCATGGATCTCGATGTGGCCGTTGACGCCGACCTGGCCGCCGAGAATCGCGCGACGGCCGATCTTGGCGGAGCCGGCGATGCCGACTTGCGCCACGAGAAGCGCGCCTTCACCGACGACCACGTTGTGTGCGATGTGGACGAGGTTGTCGAGCTTCGCTCCGCGTCCGATGCGCGTCGCGCCGAAGCGGCCGCGATCGATGCACACGTTCGCGCCGATCTCGACGTCGTCCTCGATCACGACCGTGCCGCACTGCGGGATCTTGACCCAACCCGCCGGACCCGGATCGAACCCGTAACCGTCCGCGCCGAGCACCGCGCCGCCGTGGACGAGGCAGCGCGCGCCGATCTGAATGCGCGGGTACGCGACGACGCCCGGATGCAGCACGCTCCCCGCGCCGACGCGCACGCCGTTCCCGAGCATGACGCCGGCATGGAGCACGACGCCGTCCGCGAGCCGCGCATCGCGTCCCACGAAGCACAGCGCGCCGACCGAAACGTCGCGGCCGAGCACGACGGACGAATCGACGACGGCGGACGGATGGACGCCTCGGGCGGGCGGATCCTCCGCGGGAACGAATGCGCGCACGATCGTGGTGAACGCGACGTTGGGGTCGCCGCAGCGCAGCAGTGTCAGATCCGAGCGCGGAATATCCTCTTCACGCCGGACGAGAACCGCGCCCGCGCGCGTGTGCAGGAGATCGTCCTTGTAGCGCGGGTTCGCGAAAAAGCTGACGTCGCTCGGCGTGGCTTCGGAGAGGCTGGCGACGCCTTCGACGATCCGCGTTCCTTCGCCTTCGAGTTCCGCGCCGCACAAGTCGGCGAGCTCGGCAACGGTCTTCGTGGTCATTTGCATTTCGAGCCCAATCACTGGGTTCGGTACGGCGTCCTACGGGGCGAACAGCCGGCGCATGTGTAGCCCATCGCGCCCGAACCTGTCAAACGCGGGCGAATTCCTTAGAAGCTCATGTACGAGATCGAGAACGAGAGAACCTCCGTGCTGTCGCCGTCGCCTTCGCGGATCGGGAAGCCGAAGTTCAAGATCAGCGGGAGGGGCCGCGCCATCCCGAAGCCGAAACCGACGGACGCGCGCAGCTCGCCGAAATCGAGCTGATACGGATCCGGGTCGAGGACACCCGCGTCGACGAACAGCACTCCGTAGAACATCTCGACCGCGCGGTACGAGCCCGGCTGGACCACCGAATAGAGCGGGTAGTGCAGCTGCGCCGTCGCGTTGATCGAAGTCTCGCCGCCGAGCGGTTCGCCGTTGAAGTTCGGCCCCACTCCGCGGTATTCGAAGCCGCGCAGCGTCGTGCGTCCTCCGAGGAAGAAACGTTCCGTGTACGGCACGTCGGTCGAGTCGCCGAACGCGTCGGCGACACCGAGACCCGCCGAGAGTCGAAATCCCGGAGGTGCGTCCTGATCGGGCGGACCGAGCGGGATGATCCAATTGAAGTCCACGTCCGACTTGAAGAACTGGTAGTCGCCGCCCAGC
>JANLUN010000644.1:0-1315 GCA_031363505.1 Planctomycetota bacterium
CGATCGCGCGCCTTCACCACGCGGTCTTGCTTGCGCTTCGCGTCGGGGATCAGCGAGCTGCCCGGGAACTTCTCCTTGAACGCGACGGCGCGCGCGAGCGCTTCGTCGTACTTGCGGCGCACCGACAGGACGTCGATCTGCGCCAGGTATTCGAGTTGGTCCTGGAGCTTCGCGCGCTCATTCGACCGTTGCACCGCGAGACGGATGTCCTCCGTGCGATACGAACGGTCGAGCTCCGCGGCCTTCTGGTAGTGCTCGATCGCGCGCGGGAAGTCGAAGATGCGCTCGCAGAACTGCCCGAGTTTGAAGTTGCCTTCCGCGGTGCCAAGTTGCGCGGCCGCCGATTCGCGGCCGTAGAGCTCGTCCTTCGTGTACACCTCGAGCGCCGGCACTTGCACCGTCGTGCTCGCGCCCGCGACGCGGTTCTTCGGCACCGGGATCGTCGTGCCGGCCCTCTTGAGGAGGATCGCGTCGGCCGTGCGATCGATGATGATGCCGACGAGCTCGGTGCCGTCGACGGTCACGATCCGATCCGCGTCGATGAAGACTTCGTCGCCGGTGAGGTCGACGTAGCCGAACGTCGAGCGCAGCTCGCGCTCTTGCTCGGGATGCAGCCGGCTCCACGCGAGCCGCACGACGCCGCCGTTGTCGAGCCGCACGAACGTCAGCCCATCGGGATCGTGCGAGCGGATCGTGCCCCATTGAATCGAGCCGTCGCGCAGTTGGAGCATCGTCGCAGCTGCGTCGTCCGCCCCCCCGGCCACAGTGGTGGCCTGCGCACTCGCCGCCCCGGCGCATACGGCGAGGCAGATCGCGCCGAAGATGGATCTCGCGGACTTCATTGGGTCGTTCCCTTTCCGATGATACGGCGCAGGCGCGTTCCAAACTGGACCTCGCGCAGCAGGATCGTGCTGAACCGCCTCTCCCGTCGGACGCCGCCGCTCTCCCATGTGAACTCGACGTCGACGCGGTACTCGAGCGGACGCTCGGGGTTCTGCGTGGCGACCGCGGAATACAGAACGTCGGGTTGACCGGGCAATGGCCTGCGCTGGAGCGCGATGGGCTCGCCGGCCTCGCCGTTCTCCACTGGGAAAAGTGATTCCTCGAGATCCGCGATGACGGACTCCGAGAGCGACGCGGTCTGCGTGCGCAGGAGCGCCGTGCGTGAAACGGAAGCGCCGAACGTGAGGAGTCCGAGGATCGCGGTCATGCCGAACAGCAAGATCCCCATCGCGACGGCTCGATTCAATGGGGCACGATCCGCTCGCACGATCCCGATGGGCTGACGTTCGTGCGGCTCGACAACGGCGGCGTC
>JANLUN010000715.1:0-11188 GCA_031363505.1 Planctomycetota bacterium
GCATGTGCTGCCGCATATAGGCCACCAGCGGCGCCCAGTAGTCGGTGCCCATCAGCACGACCGGGAAGTTGCGGATCTTGCCGGTCTGGATGAGCGTCACCGTCTCGAACACCTCGTCCATCGTTCCGAAGCCGCCGGGTAGGACGATGAACGCGTATGAGTACTTCACGAGCATCAGCTTGCGCACGAAGAAGTAGCGGAACGTCACCCAACGATCGAGGTAGGGATTGGGCGCCTGTTCTTTGGGCAGCTCGATGTTGCAGCCGACCGACATGCCGCCGACGTCGCGCGCGCCGCGATTCGCCGCCTCCATGATCCCCGGCCCGCCGCCGGTCAGCACCGTGAAGCCTGCTTGCGCGACGCGTCGGCCGATCTCGCGCGCGAGCTCGTAGTAACGGTGTTCCTCCGTGAACCGCGCCGACCCGAACACGGTCACGCACGGTCCGAGGAAGTGCAGCGAACGAAAGCCGTAGAGCAGCTCGAAGAAGATGCGCACCGCGCGCAGGAGCTCGAGTCCGCGCTTGTCGGGTCCCTCGAGAAGCTTGAGCTCCTGCTTGCCGCCGGCGGCCTTGCCCCAATCGGAGGAAGTCGAAGCTTGAGCGGATGCCGGATCGTCCATCGCCGGATCATCTATCAAATGGGCTCGCAGCGCGACGCGAGGGGCGCGCGATCGTGCCCAGGCTTCGCACGTCCTCGAGCGCGTCGCTAGCATGGCTCGCGAGCGCTCGCGACCGGGATGTCCCGTCCGCAGTGCGCCGCAGCGCACAGATTTCATGACTGAATCACGTCGGACACGCAAGACGCTGCAGCGGTGTCTCGTCTTCCTCGTCGCGCTGATCGTGTGCTTCGTGCTCGGCGAGCTGGCCTACCGCGCCGTGCGCTTTTTCCAAGGACGTCCGTACGACTCCGCGGCCGTCGGTCGGACGCTGGCGGCCCTCTCGGGCAAGGGGTCCACGGAGCACGAGGACACGGAGAGCGCGATCGTCAAGGCCGCGCAGCTCGCCAATGCGGAAGGCAAGCGCATCGTCCTGCACCCCTACTTCGGATTCGACGTGGGCGGCGACACGCGGCTGAACGAGGTCACGCGATCGTGCGCGACGACTGCGAGTGCGGAGGAGCGACTCGACGTCCTGGTGCTCGGTGGATCCGTCGCGGCAATCCTGGCGGAGGCGAGCTGCCGCGCGCTCGCGACTGCGATCGGCGCGGACCCGCGCCTGCGCGGTGCGCCCGTCGAGATCCACAGCTACGCACGCGGAGGCTACAAGGAGCCGCAGCACGCGCTCGTCCTCACGTACTTGTTCGCGCAAGGCTTCGACTGCGATCTCGTGATCCTCGTCGACGGGTTCAACGAGGTGGCGCTCGGGAACTACAACGCGCAGCACGATTCGTCGCCGCTCTTTCCGTCGCTGAGCCACTGGGCCTACCTGTCGAACACGGGCCTGACCGATCCGCGCGCGGTCGACATCCTCGTCGAACTGCGTGCGACGCAGAAGACGACGGGGCGCCTCGCCCGACGCGCCGACGCGCTGGGATTGGAGCACAGCGCGATGCTCGGCGAGCTCGCGCTCGCCGTCCTCGGGCGGTACCGCAACCAGAGCGTCGAGCTGCAGCAGCAGTTCGCGATGACGGCGAAGGCCGAGTCGGCTGCGTCGCCGACGCTCCACGGCCCGGACTATCCGGCGGGCACCGCGGGCCGGTTCGACATGATGGTTCGCAGCTGGTTTGAGTGCTCACGCTCGATCGACGCCATGTGTCGCGCGCGCGGCATCCCGTTCCTCCACGTGCTGCAGCCGACCCTGTACGACGAGGGCTCGAAGCCCATGTCGGAGGAGGAGCGCCGGACCGCCGGCGCGTCGGACGAATGGGTCGAAGGCGTGCGCGAGGGTTACCCGCGATTGAAGGCGCAAGGCGAGAAGCTGCGCGCGAGCGGAGTCGACTTCGTCGATCTCTCCATGGTCTTCCGCGACGTGACCAAGACGCTCTACTTCGATGCCTGTCACTTCAACGCGGCGGGCAATTTCATCCTCGCCCGCGAGATCGCGGCGGCAGTTCAACGCGACATGGACCTCCCGCAATGGGAGTCGGGACGCTAGCGTTCTCGCCATGATCGTCCTCAAGTTCGGCGGCACTTCCGTGGGCGGCGCCGCGCCGATTCGACGCCTGGGCGAGATCGTGGCAGAGAGCCGCGCGCGCGCACCGGTCGTCGTCGTCTCGGCCGTCGCCGGAGTGACGAACCGGCTGCTGCGCCTCGCGGACCTCGCGAAGCGCCGGGTGGATTGGGCGGGCGAGCACGCGAGCGTGGTCGAGCTCCACCGCGGACTCGCCCTCGAGCTGTCGCTCGAACCGCGCATGCTCGACGAGCTTTTCAAGGAGCTCTTCGATCTCTTGCGCGGCATCGAGCTCGTGCGCGAGTGCACGCCGCGCACGCTCGATTTCGTGCTGAGCTTCGGGGAGCGCATCTCGTCGCGCATCGTCGCCGCGCACCTCGTGTCGATTGGCGTCGATGCGCGCGCGCTCGAAGCCGGCGACGTCGGACTCGTGACCGACGATCGATTCGGATGTGCACGCCCGCTCTCGGATACCCCGGCGCGCATCGCGGGCGCGCTCGCGGAACGCTCAGGCGTGCCCGTGATCACGGGCTACATCGCGCGCACCGCCGCCGGCGACGTGACCACGCTCGGACGCGGCGGCAGCGACTACTCCGCGGCGATCTTCGGCGCGGCGCTCGGCGCGGAAGAGATTCAGATCTGGACCGACGTCGACGGCGTGATGACCGCCGATCCGCGCATCGTGCCGGGCGCGCGTCACATCGAGCGTCTCTCGTACGCCGAGGCCGCGGAGCTCGCGTTCTTCGGCGCGAAGGTGCTCCACCCCGCCACGATCACGCCCGCGGTCGAGCGCGGGATCCCGATCCGCGTGCTCAACAGTTTTCGGCCGCAGTTCCCGGGCACGGTCGTCGTCGGCAAGCTCGCGGCCGATGAACGCGCCGTCAAGTCCATCGCGACGAAGGACCGGATCGTGGTCGTCAACATCGTCGCGAGCGCGATGATGCTCCAGTACGGCTTCGTGAAGCGCATCGCCGACGTCTTCGCGCGGCACGAGATCGTGATCGACATGATCGCGACGAGCGAAGTCAGCCTCGCGCTGACGGCCGACGACAACGGCGCGAAGCTCGAGGCGGCCGCGCAGGAGATCGGCGAGTTCGCCGACGTGAGCCTCGTCCGCGATCTGTCGCTCGTCAGCGTCGTCGGCGAGGAATTGAAGGAGCGCACCGATTTCGCCGCGGTCGTGTTCGGGACTCTCGCGGAGCTCGGCGTGCGGGTCGAGATGATCTCGTACGGCGCGACGCGCAACAACCTGTCGCTCGTCGTCGCGCGCGAACGGCTCAGTGACGTCGTTCTGGCGCTGCACCAGCGGCTCTTCGGTTGAGCCCGCCTGCAGCGCGATGCGCTCGGCGCATTGCGCTCCCCATCGGCCCATGCCAGAATCCGTGCCATGCTCCCGTTTTCGCACGGATTGTGGTGGCGACGGCCCGAGGAATCCTCGCCGGCCGGAAGTCGCCCCTAGCCACTCCGCCCTGCCGTGCAGGATGATCCTCGGGCCTCCGCCAGTCGGAGGCCCGCTGCATTTTGGACCCCCAAGAGATCGACCTTGAATCCGCCCCTCGAACGATCGACGACCGAAGACGCGCTGCGCCACGAGCTCGCGTGGGCCGTGTGGCCTGCCGACCTCTCGACACCGGTGCGTTTGTTCTTGGGCCTGCGCGCCGCCGGCCGACATGTATGCCTCCTCGAATCCGTCGAAGGTCCCGCGCGACTCGCGCGCTACTCGTTCGTCGGCGTCGATCCGAAGGTCCGCTTTCGCGCGCGCGGACGCACGAGCCGGATCAGCGGACCGCGCGGCGACGAGATCGTCGAAGGTCCGATCCACGCCAGCATGCGACGCCACTCCCCGCGTTTCGTCGGCGAAGCTCCGCGCGGACTGCCGCCGTTCCTCGGCGGTTGGATCGGTTGGTTCGCTTATGAATGGGCCACGGCGCTCGAAACCCGCGTACCGCGCGCGGCACGCGATCCGTGGAACGTTCCGGATGCGACGTTCGATCTGTACGAGAACGTGGTCGCGCTCGATCACGCCGCGCAGAAGATCTTCTTCGTGACGCGCGTCGAGCCGGGCCGTCAAGCGTTCGACACGGCGCAGGCGCGACTCGATGCGATCGCGCACGACGCACTCTCCGAGTCGCCGCGCGCGAGCGGCGACTTCGCTCTCTCGGGCGAGTTCACGGCGGCGATGGAGCCGGCTGTGTTCAAGAAGGGCGTGGAGAGCCTGCGCGAATCGATCTCCCAGGGTGAGATCTTCCAAGCAGTGTTGTCGCAGCGCTTCGAGCAGCGCTACCGCGGCGATCCGTTCACGTTGTACCGCGTGCTGCGCCTCTCGAACCCCTCGCCGCACATGTTCTACTTCGAAGCCGACGGCGTGACGCTGATCGGCAGCTCGCCCGAGCGCCTCGTCTCCGTGCGCGAGGGTCGCGCCGAGAATCGCCCGATCGCGGGCACGCGCGCGCGATCGATGGATCTGGCGGAGGACGAACGGCTCGCGCAAGAGCTCAGGTCCGACGCGAAGGAGCGCGCGGAGCACGACATGCTCGTCGACCTCGCGCGCAACGATCTCGGCCGCGTCGCGCAGATCGGCAGCGTGCGCGTGCGAGAGCACGGCGTGCTGGAGCGGTTCGCGCGCGTGCAGCACCTTGTGTCGCGCGTCGAATGCCAGCTCGCGAACGGCATGGATGCACTGGATGCGCTCGCGGCGTCGTTCCCAGCCGGCACGGTGTCGGGCGCACCCAAAGTCCGCGCGCTCGAACTTCTCGCCCAGGTCGAGACCGACACGCGCGGTCCGTACGCAGGCTGCTTCGGATACCTCGACGGACACGGGAACCTCGACACCGCGCTCATCATCCGCACGTTCGTCGCGCGCGAGGACACGCTCAGCGTGCAAGCCGGCGCCGGCATCGTGTTCGACTCCGATCCGGAGAGCGAGTTCCGCGAGACGCTCCACAAGGCGTCCGCGCTTTTCGAAGCGGTGCGACAGGCGGACTCGGCGACGTTCCGCGGCTCGCCGGATCGGACGGCGCCGCGCACCAGCGAAACGAGGCAGACGCCGTGATCCTCCTGCTCGACAACTACGACTCGTTCACGTGGAACCTGTACCAGGCGATGGCCGCCACCGGTGTCGAGGTCGAAGTGCACCGCAACGACGCGATCACCGTGCGCGAGGTCATCGACCGTCAGCCGTCCGCGATCGTGCTGAGCCCCGGTCCCGGACGACCGGCGCAAGCAGGGATCATGCCCGAGCTTTTCCGGCAACTCCCGGCGACCGTACCGCTCCTTGGTGTGTGTCTCGGCCACCAAGGGCTCGTCGAACATTGCGGCGGCGAGCTCGAGCGCGATCCCGCGCCGACGCACGGCAAGAGTTCGCTCGTGCACCACGATGCGAGCGAGCTCTTCCGCGGCCTGCCCAATCCGTTTCCCGCGGGTCGCTACCATTCGCTGCGCGCGCGGCGCGACGCGCTCCCGCGCGATCTCACGCTCTCCGCGTGGACCGCGGAGGGCTACGTGATGGCCGTGCGCCACACGAAGCTCCCGCGCTTCGGCGTCCAGTTCCATCCCGAATCGATCCTGACGCCGCAGGGCGCGCGGATTCTCGAGAACTTCCTGCGCGCGTCCGGTGAACCTGCGTTCGCGCGCTCCTCGTGACGATGGACCTCGCCCGAGCATTGCAGCGCGTCGTGGCGCGCGGGACTCTCGAACGCGCCGAAGCGCGCGACGTGTTCGCTCGCTGTCTATGTGAAGGCGTCGATCACGCGCAGCTCGGCGCACTTCTCGGCGCGCTCGCGGCGCGTGGCGAGCATCCCGCGGAGATCGCGGGCGCCGCCGACGCTCTGCGCGACGCGATGGTGCCCTTCGTGCACGACCATCCCGATGCGATCGACACGGCGGGCACAGGCGGTGACGGGCTCGCCTCGTTCAACCTCTCGACGGCGGCGGCCATCGTCGCGGCGGCCGCCGGAGCGCGCGTGATCAAGCATGGCAACCGCAGCCAGTCGTCGCGCTGCGGCAGCGCCGACCTGCTCGAGTGCGCGGGCATCCCGCTCGATCTTTCGCCCGCGCATTCGCGCCGCATCCTCGACGAGGTCGGCATCACATTTCTTTTCGCACCGGCGTACCATCCCGCGCTGCGCCACGCCGCGCCGGTGCGGCGTGCGCTCGGAGTGCGCACCGTCTTCAACTTCCTCGGACCGCTCGCGAATCCAGGACGCGTTCGGCGTCAGCTCATCGGCGTTCCCGAAGAACACCGCGTCGCCGAGATCGCACGCGTCCTCGCGGACCTCGGCCACGAACGCGGATACGTCGTGCACGGCGCGGGCGGCGCCGACGAGCTTTCGCTGGCGGGCGAAAATCGTGTCGAGCCGGTCGGCAGCGCGCCGCGCGAGTCGTTTGCCGCGCGGGATCTGGGCCTCGTCGAGGCGCCCTGCGATGCACTTGCGGGTGGTGACGCGCGCACGAACCTCGCGATCTTGATGCGTGTTCTTAACGGAGAGCGCGGTGCGCTGCACGACGCCGTGTTGCTCAACGCCGCGGCGGCGCTGGTCGTCGCGGGGCGCGCGCAGAGCGCGCGGGACGGTGTCGAGTTGTCGCGCGACGTGATCGCGAGCGGCCGAGCGCTCGCGACGATGGAGCGGTGGGTCGAGGCTGCGCGACGAAAGGAAACCGCAGCGTGAGCCAGAATCGACTCGGCCCCATCGTCGCCAGCGTCCGCGCGCGCGCCGCCGAGCGCCGCGCCAAGCAACCGCTCGCGCGCTTGCAGGACATCGTGCGCCAGGACTCGTGGCGGCGGGAACGGTTCATCACCGCTCTCACGAAACCGAAGCTCGCGATCATCGCGGAGATGAAGCGCCACTCGCCTTCGGTCGGCGTGCTCTTGGAAGAAGAGCGGCCGAACTTTGCCCGCCAACCGGTCCCCGGACCGCGCTGGTTCGCGCTCGCGCAGTCGTACCTGCTCGGCGGTGCGTCGGCGCTGTCGGTGCTCACCGAGGAAGATCATTTTCGCGGGACGCTCGACGACCTGCGCGCCGTCGAGTTCACGGCGCTGCCGCGCCTGCGCAAGGACTTCATCGTCGACGAAGGGATGGTGCTCGAGAGCTGCCTGTACGGCGCTGACGCGATCCTGCTCCTGCCGTGCATCTTGAACGACGGCGAGCTCGCACTCGTGCGCAACGTGGCGCGCGAGATGGGCCTCGCGGTTCTTGCGGAGGTCCACGACGAGGCCGAGCTCGAGCGCGTCGTACCGCTCGAGCCCGAGCTCATCGGGGTGAATGCACGCGACCTCTCGACGTTCCAAGTCAACCTCGCGACGGTCGAACGCATCCTGCCGCTGATTCCCAAAGGACCGATCCAGGTCGCCGAGAGCGGCATCCGCACCATCGACGACTTGAAGCGCGTGCGCGACGCCGGTGCGCAAGCCGTGCTTATCGGAGAGACGCTGGTCAAGAGCGGCGACGCGCGCGCGACGCTTCAATCATGGAACGAGGCCCTCGATGCGTAGCCCGAAGATCCTGCCGCGCATCAAGGTGTGCGGCGTCCGCAGTCCGAGCGACGTGCGCGACGCGATGAGCTTCGGCCTACAGGCCGTCGGTCTCGTCGCGCACCCGGCCTCGCCGCGCCACGTCACGTTCGAACAAGCCGCAGCCGTCATCAACGGCATCCCTCTCGCCGTGCTGCCCGTCGTCATCCTCGTCGACCGCGATCGCGCATTCGCGGAACGCTGGTTCGCGAAGACCGGCGCCGGCGCGGTGCAACTGTGCGGTCACGAGGTCGCCTCGCAGTGGGAGCACTTCTCCGCGCCGATCCTGCGCCGCATCGCGGTCGCGCCCGGTGCGGAGCGCGAGATCGAAGCGTGGCGCGAGGTCGCAGCGCTCTTCGTGCTCGACGTGCCCGGCACGCCCGGAGGCAGCGGCCAGAGCGTCGACTTCGAGCGCGCCGCGGAGCTCGCGCGCCTCGCGCCGTGCCTGCTCGCCGGCGGACTCGACGCGGACAACGTGACCGAGCGCATCGAGCGCGTCCGGCCCTACGGCGTCGATGCGAGCTCGCGCCTCGAGTCCGCGCCCGGCAAGAAAGATCCCGATCGCGTCGCTGAATTCGTCCTTGCCGCGAGCACCGCGCTCGCCGCCATCCACGGAGGCAATCCACCATGAGCCCGACCTCGACCGCCCGCTTTGGTCCGTACGGAGGACGATTCGCGCCGGAAACGCTGATGGCGCCGCTGTTCGAGCTCGAAGCCGCGTGGCAGAGCGCGAACGACGACGCGCGTTTCCAGATGGAGCTCGAGGAGTTGCTCCGCACGTTCGCCGGTCGGCCCACGCCGCTCTTCCATGCGAAGAAGCTCTCGGCCGAGATCGGCGCCGACGTGTGGCTCAAGCGCGAAGACTTGCTGCACACCGGAGCGCACAAGCTCAACAACTCGCTCGGCCAGTGCTTGCTCGCCAAGTACATGGGCAAGAAGCGCATCCTCGCCGAGACGGGCGCCGGTCAGCACGGCGTCGCGACGGCGACGGCGTGCGCGTTGCTCGGCCTCGAGTGCACCGTCTACATGGGCACCGTCGACGCCGCGCGCCAGCGCATGAATGTGCTGCGCATGGAGCTCCTGGGCGCGCGCATCCACTTGGTCGAGACCGGACAGCGCACGCTGAAGGACGCGATCAACGAAGCGATGCGCGCGTGGGTCGCCGATCCGCAGAACTCGCACTACGTCCTGGGCAGCGCGCTCGGCCCGCATCCTTTCCCGTCGATCGTCGCCGGCTTTCAACAGGTGATCGGTCGCGAAGCGCGCGCGCAGATGCGCGAGCAGGCGCGCGCGCTGCCCGACATCGCCCTCGCGTGCGTCGGCGGCGGCAGCAACGCGATCGGGCTCTTCCGCGGGTTCCTCGAGGACGCGAGTGTCGCGCTGATCGGCATCGAGGCGGGCGGAGAGGGCCCCGATGCGCGCGGAGGCGGCCGGCACGCGGCGCGTTTCGCCGGCGGGTCGCCCGGAATCCTGCACGGCTGTAGTACTTGGCTCCTCCAGGACGAAGAGGGGCAGGTGATGCCCACCCACAGCATCTCCGCCGGCCTCGATTACCCCGCGGTCGGTCCCGAGCACGCTTGGCTGCGCGACGAGGGTCGCGCCACCTATGGATGGTGCACGGACGAGGAAGCGATCCGCGGGTTCGAGCGCTTGGCTCGACTCGAAGGCATCTTGCCCGCGCTCGAATCCGCGCACGCGATCGGTTGGATGTTGCGCGAGCGCGCGAGCCTCGCGGGCAAGCGCGTGCTCGTGAACATCTCGGGACGCGGCGACAAGGACCTCGACACGCTGGCGGACATCGTTCGCAGGCGCGACTCGACCGCGGAGGGCGGACGCGCGCCGTGAGAAGCTCGAACCGCCTCGTGAAGGAGCTCGAGCGCCTGCGCGCTCGGGGCGGACGCGGTTTGGCACCGTTCATCACCGCGGGTGACGGCGGGCTCGACGTGACGCTCGCGGTGCTGCGCGCGCTCGACAAATGCAACGTGCCGTGCGTCGAGCTCGGCCTGCCGTTCAGCGATCCGATCGCGGACGGACCCGTGCTGCAGAATGCGGCGCAGCGCGCGCTGTCGTCGGGCACGACGTTCGACGCGATCCTCGAGATGCTGATCCGTTTTCGGCGCGGCAGCGACGGCTTCCTCGGCAGCGAGCTTCCCGTCGCGATCATGTCGTACGCCAATCCGCTCGTGCGGCGCGGACTCGACCGCGCGTTGCCCGCGCTCGCGCAGGCCGGAGCCGACGGCATACTCGTCGCCGACATGCCCGTCGAAGAAGCGGCGCCGATGGAAAGCGCGGCGAGGCGCTGCGGCCTGGCCCCGATCTTCTTCGTCGCGCCGACGACGAGCGCGGTGCGCATGGAAAGCGCGATCGCGCACAGTCAGGGCTTCGTGTACGCGATCGGACGCTTCGGCGTCACGGGAGAATCCACGGAGCTCGACGCGACGGCGCAGGAGTTCCTCGCGCGCGTGCGCGCCGCCGCGAAGGGTCTTCCTGTCGGCGTCGGCTTCGGTATCACGAACGCCGAGCAAGTCGCCGCCGCCACGAAGCACGCGGACATCGCGATCGTCGGAAGCGCGCTCGTGGAGCACATCCATCAAGCGGTGTCGCGCGCGCGCAACGGACGGCCGGAAGCCGCAGCCGACGCGACGCGCTCGTTCGTGGCTGCGCTCTCGAAGGGGATTCCTGCTTGAAGCCCGCCGCACGCAACCAACTCCGCGATCTCGACCGCGCGCTGCTCGCGCTGTGCGACGAGCGCGCGCGGCTCTTGTCGGAGGTGCCTCAAGGCGATCCCGGTCGCGCGGCCGCCGTCGAGGACATGCTGCGCCGTCACGACGGCCCGATGTCGGCGGAAGCGGTGCGCGAGATCTTCGCGGCCGTCGATCGGCACTGCGCTCGCTTCGGAAGCGACACGAGCGCGCGAGGAACGCGGCCGTGATCCTGCGCTTTGTCCGCGGCACGCCCGAGGACGTCGTGCAAGAGATCGTGGACCGTGTCCAGCGCGCGGGCCTGCGCGTGATGCGCGCCGCGGAGACGACGCGTCCGATCCTCGCCATCGCGGGCAAAGTCGACAAAGCACTCGCGGCGGAGCTTTCCCAGTCGGTCCACGTCGAAGAGCTCGTGAAACCGATCGGCGAGCTGCTGCTCGTCGCGCGCGCGATGCGCGAGATGCCCTCGATCGTCGACGTCGGCGGCGTCTCGATCGGCGGCGGAGATGTCGTCGTCATCGCGGGACCGTGCAGCGTCGAAGGCCGCGAAGCTGTGCTCGAGGTCGCGCGCACGGTGAAGGACGCCGGCGCGCACTTGCTGCGCGGCGGCGCGTTCAAGCCGCGCACGAGCCCATACGCGTTCCAAGGTTTCGGCGTCGAAGGCTTGCGGCAGCTCAAGGACGCCGGTGTCGCCGTCGGCTTGCCCGTCGTGAGCGAGATCATGGATGCGTCGGACCTGGCCGCCTTCCTCGAGCACGACATCGACTGCTTGCAGATCGGCGCGCGCAACATGCAGAACTTCACGCTGCTCAAAGCGGTCGCGTCGGCCGCGCGGCCGGTGCTCTTGAAGCGCGGGCTCGCGGCGACCG